>JAZBOW010000350.1:0-5631 GCA_036351335.1 Bacteroidales bacterium
GAAGATGCGGATGGCAAACTATGCTTTGTTTCGCCTACTGAAGATGTTTCAAACGGGAGCGAGGTGAAATAAATATAATTTATATTTTTGCATTCCCAATTCATGGCCCCGTACCTGCCCGAATGAATTCATTCAGGCGGGGTTCAAGGGATACCCGCCCGAACGACCCGTTATTAATTTGTAATAATCACTTTAAAAGTATTTATTAGATAAATATTTATTTGATAATTGGATGTCGCCCGGTCGGGCGGGGAATAAGAATTTCCTAAACTTGTAAAATTCAAATTCGTATTTTTATATCATGTCTTATTATGCTTATGTAATATACAGCGAGCGTTACGACTATTTTTACAAAGGTCATTGCGAAAATCTTCAAAAACGATTAGCAGAACACCATTTTGGCAAAACAAAAAGCATCAGGCCATTTATCCCTTTTAAGTATGTTTATTATGAAGAGTTTACAAGCCGCGAAGAGGCTATCAAGAGGGAAAAATACTTTAAAACGGCAGCAGGATGAAGGTTTTTGAAAGCTAAAATAAAACAATGAACATCTTTTCAATTATCTGAAAATTATTAATTTCGCAGCCCAATTCATGGCCCCGTAGTTCAACGGATAGAATAAGGGTTTCCTAAACCTTAGATACAGGTTCGATTCCTGTCGGGGCTACAATAATTCTTTATATGAGAATTTTTCAGAACTGACAAACCACTTGCATAAATGATTGTGAGTGGTTTTTTGTTTTTGAGTCTGATAATTCTTATCTCCTTGACACCCACCCTCATTATTCGTATCTTGCACTACCCTACTGAACTATGTTTAACTAAAATCTAATGCCATGAAAAAGATACTACTTTCTGCACTGATTTCTTTTATTTGTTTATCACTAATATCACAATCTTGCTTACCTGAAGGTATAACCTTCACAACGCAAGCACAGATTGACAGTTTTCAAATTAATTATCCCAATTGTGCAGAGATTGAAGGGGATGTTACTATTGGTCAATGGCCTCCTGGTGATATTGTAAATCTCAATGAATTAAGTGTTTTGACTTCCATTGGAGGAGAACTGAGTATCAACAACACCCAATTTCTAACGAATTTGTCAGATTTATATAATCTCAATTCTATTGGCGATGGTCTGGTAATTGGTTATAACGATTCCCTTCAAAATCTAACAGGGTTAAATAATATAACTTCTATTGACGGACCAATTACTATTTATTCAAATAAAGAATTGACAAGCCTAACCGGATTAGAAGGATTAACATCAGTCGAAGGGAATATTGAAATTACAGGCAATGAAAAATTGACGAACTTGTCAGGACTTGTAAATCTGGGATCACTCGGGGGGAACTTAATCATTGGAGATTATGTGAAATACCCAGAATTCTGGGTATGCAGAGGTAATTCCTCACTGGAAAGCATAAGCAGTCTATGCAAGCTAACCTCAATTACAGGAGATTTATATGTTATTTGTAATACTTCATTGACAGACCTAATCGGTTTGCATAACATTACCTCTGTTGGAGGGGACCTCATTATTTCCTCGAATGATTCCCTGGTCAACCTTCTTTCACTAAGTCATCTCGATACTATTTATGGGAACCTGGAGATAGGAGTTACTGGAGGAGGGTTTGTATTGTGGCAATATGGGAATAAATCCATAACTGATCTTTCGGGATTGGATAACCTGGAATATATTGGAGGTGATCTCAACATTCTGGGAAATGATTCATTGAACAGCCTGAGCGGATTGAACAATCTGAATGAAGGTTCAATCATGAACTTATCCATTATTCGTAATAAAAATTTATCTGCCTGCAATGCGCAAAGCATTTGCAGTTACTTAGCAAGCCCAAACGGTATAGTGGAAATACGCAATAATGCCCCCGGGTGCAACAACCCTGGAGAAGTTGCCAGCGAATGTGGGTTTTCCATGCCTTGTCTTCCTTATGGCAACTACTTTTTATTAAGCCAGTCCGATGTTGACAACTTTCAGAACAATTACCAGGGTTGCACGGAATTGGAGGGGGATGTTATCATAAACGGAGATGATATTACCAATTTGAATGGATTAAGTGGAGTAACTTCCCTTTCCGGATCCCTTGTATTCGGGGACTGGATTTTTGGAGGAAATCCCTCATTATCAAACCTGGAAGGATTGGAGGGGTTAAATTCGATTGGGAATGACTTACGTATTAATAAATCTTCCCTACTCGATCTTACAGGATTGAATAATTTGGGTTCAATTGGGGGTAACCTAAGTGTTGAAGATAATAGTGTTCTGGCCAATTTATCAGGATTAGAAGACCTTGATTCTATCGGGGGAGGATTTTATATCAAAGACAATGATTCCCTGACCAGTTTAGCAGGATTAGAAAACCTTGTTTCAATAGGGGAAAGGCTTTATATCGCCTCAAATAATGCCCTTACCAGTTTAGCAGGATTAGGCAAAGTAGCATATATTGGAGGAACTCTGTCGATTCGGTATAACGAAACCCTAAGCACTTGTGACATCCAGAGCATTTGTAATTACCTGGATGCACCGAATGGAGATATATTCATCAATGACAATGCACTTGGCTGCAACAGCACTGAAGAAGTATTGGACTCTTGCTTGCTGTCTGTAGCAGAACATGGATTAAGGTTTGAATTCAAGATCCATCCCAACCCCCTCACCACCTCAACAACAATTGAATACGAACTGAAAGAACCTGAGAAGGTCACATTAAAGATATACGACTATTTGGGCAAGCAAGTCTATCAAACCCAAGTAATCCAACCACAGGGCAAACAACAACTCATTTGGAATGCTGAGGGTTATGCAGGCGGGATTTACTATTACAGGCTACAGGTGGGTGATGCTCTTGCCAATGGGAAGATGGTGAAGGTGAGGTAAGACTGTTTTTCAGTAAAACTATTAGCAGGTTTAGCTCTTTTAAAAGGACATGAATATTTTTAGATATCTGACAACTTAGGGCTACAATAATTCTTTATATGAGAATTTTTCAGAATTGACAAACCACTTCAAATCGAGGTGGTTTTCTTCGTTTGAGTAGTATTGACAAGGGATTGATAAGGGATTGATTTAGAAGTGCTTTGAGATATTGCAGGCATCCGTTTTAAAAGCGTATCTTTGCCACAGGATTATTTATCCGTTGATATGAATCATCTTTTTCGCGTAAACTAGCGAACCACCAAGGCCTTCTTTTTGTAAGCCCTTATTTGATTAATGAAACGCTGGTGGTCAACTTAATGACTGATCGCCAGAAAGTAACCCTCTAAATAAACTTTATCTGACGCTTCGCCTTTCTCATTAATCTGTGATCCGTTTCAAACTAAAAAGAGATTCACATGACTTTAATGAAAATGGGTGTTATTGGCACCTCAAAAAAAGAGGACGAAAGACGCGTACCCATCCACCCTGAGCATTTAGAAAGACTTCCGGAAGCCATCCGCAGACAACTTATTTTTGAGAAAGGCTATGGTACACCTTTCAATATAGATGATGAAGAAATTGGAGATTTAACTGGCGGAACGGCTACGCGAAGTGAAATATTATCTGATATTGGCTCTGTAATTATTGCCAAACCCATTTTATCGGATTTACAAGAACTCAAAGAGGGCGGTATTTTGTGGGGATATCCGCATTGTGCCCAGCAGATGGAAGTAACACAAACAGCGATCGACCGGAAACAGACTTTGATTGCGTTCGAAGATATGTTTGTATGGACTCCTGAAGGACAAATAGGCAGGCATACCTTTTACAAAAATAATGAATTAGCCGGTTACAGTGCGGTTATTCATGCGCTTCAACTTAAGGGAATAGACGGTCATTACGGTAACCAAAGAAAGGTGATCATATTTAGTTTTGGTGCCGTCAGCCGGGGAGCCATCTATGCATTAAAAGCACATGGTTTCAGAGATATAACCATTTGTATTCAACGGCCTGATCATGAGGTAAGGGAAGAAGTGTTGGACGTGAACTATGTTCGAATTAGAAAGGGAGAAGGAAACGAGCCGCGAATGCTTGTTGTGGAGCATGACGGAACTGAAAGACCATTGTTAAATTTGATCAATGAGTCTGAAATAATAATTAATGGTACCTACCAGGACACGGATGATCCAATCGATTTTATCATTGAAGAAGAAAAATCATGGCTCAAGCCCGGCACCTTAATAATCGATGTGAGCTGTGATGAAGGCATGGGTTTTTATTTTGCAAAGCCAACCACTTTTAAAAATCCAATCATTTCAGTCGATAATATTGATTACTATGCAGTTGATCATACACCCAGTTATTTTTGGGAAAGCGCTTCAAGGTCTATTTCTGCCGCAATGATCGTACACCTTCCATCCGTATTAGGCGGCCGGACAAGCTGGAAACGGAATGAAACCATCCAAAATGCAATAAATATTGACAAAGGAGTGATCGTAAAAGATTCTATTCTTAGATTTCAGAGCCGACAAAAGGCATATCCCCACCTGGTTCTCTAATTAATATATTGTTGTACATCATATATTTGGTATAAGCTGATCATCTCTTTTAAAAGAGGATTTTTTTTTGAGATATGTGACAACTTAGGGCTACAAAAGCCGGTGCATTTGCCGGTTTTTTTAACCCCTGGATTTATGGACGAATTGATTTGAAAAACCAGAGCCCTACTGTTTTTAACAATTCAATGCAATTGCTTGGCACAATCAACTATTTTAGCAACCGATTTATCAATTATTTAAAATTTCATTTGTATGGACAATGTTTTTGTAAAAACACTTATCGACTGGCTGCACATTATGGCTACGATAACATGGATTGGCGGTATGTTTACCAATTTTGTGATTGTAAGACCCGCCATGGGCAAAGCACTTTCGCCACCAGAAGCAGGAAAACTGATGGGTGCGTTGATGAAACGGTTTCGGATTGTGGTATATATTTCAATTGTAGTGCTGGGCGTTACAGGCATCCCATTGAAAATTATCAACGAAAACTATATCAGCATCATCAATTTTGAGAATAGCTGGGAGATCATTTCATTTATCAAACACATTTGCTATGGGGTTATGGTATTACTTGCGGTGTATACATTTGAAATCCTGTCGCCAAAAATGATGAAAGTGGCGGCTAGGGGACCTTCCCCTCAATTGGTTCAATTGCAAAAGAAACAGGCTGCCTTTGGCGGACTGGCTTTTTTAACGGCCATTGTTGTTTTGGTGTTGTCCTCGCTGATGCGTTATGTATAAAGCGCTGTGCTTTGTGCGGATGTGAGAATACTTGCAAAAGAGTTTACCTGGCTTTTACCAGTTTTCCTGTTAATATCTGATCCCCAGCCTGAAGTTGGTAATAATACAAGCCCTCCGGCTGATCTTTTGCATTCCACTGCAGTTTTCGAATACCCTGTTGCTGCTTTTCTGAGTACTGATAAACTAGCTGTCCGAGTTGGTTGAAAACGCTGAGTTGTATTGTTGAAGGTTGTATCAGTTCGTATTCTATAGTTGTAAAAGTGATGAAGGGATTGGGATGGATTAACAAGTTTTCTGAAAAATCTATTTCTGAAACCAAAACCCCATCACAGGCTTCTTCAATCTCATCTGGGGAGTTACAACCGGTGGAATTGCCATAAATAGTAGCA
>JAZBOW010000351.1:0-34857 GCA_036351335.1 Bacteroidales bacterium
TATCGCGAAAGTCTTTTTTACGATTCAGTTTCAGATCCTGTAGCACCGAAGATTTTACGTTAATAGAGAAATTCCAGCTTTTTCGTGGACCGATAGGGACCCAGCTAAACCGCATTTCCCAGCAGTGTAAATCGCGGTAAATATTTACGGATGTGTAGGAAATCTCGTTGGCGGTAAAATCCCAGCCAGTTCTAAATGTGAATTTCCACTTAGGCGTTATATTGATCTGTCCGTTAAGGGCAAGAGTTTGTACGATTTTATTTTCAGGTAATCGCATAAAGTCTTCATAAAGAATCCTGTTTGTATAACTGAAATTATAAGAAAGATTTAATGACCAGGGAATATTCCAGTCGATGTAATCATCAGGGTTTTGCTGGATTTCTTCAAATTCGTCTTCTGTGGCTTCTTTGGGTTTTTCCTTTTTCTTAAAATCCTTATCACCCAGTTTCATGCTCAAACTTAAATTCCAAGATGAGTTATCTTTTCTAAGCAGTTTATTATTGGTGTTCCAATAATATTCATTCACTTTCCTGCCATTTGAATCAACAGCGTATGGATCCCAAACCGAGGCGTATTGCAAGGTAATGTTTTTCCATAATTTGGTTCTCCCACTCAACCTGATGGGCGACATATTCAATGAATCAGCCGCAATATTATAACTTCCGGAAATGGTGAAAGCTTCAATAAGCACCACTCTTTTCAATCCGGTAACAGTGTCTTTTTTTGAGCGTACTTTCATTTCCAGGTTATTGTTGAGGGTTAAACCAACACTCCCTGACTCAGAAGAAGGAGGACTGCCATATAAGGATCCTTGGAATTTCGAATACGTCCTTTCAATACCCTCAGCATCTGTATATTGGCCATAATAACCCCATTTCTCATCCCCAAAATCAGGTACGTATGAAAAACTCAAGCTGGGTGTAAACACATGCCTTATAGCTCGAAGGGGGCCTTTTTTCATTTTTACCATTCCGTATACTTTGGTCGAAAGGCTCGAAGAAACACTGAAATCAATGGCATTTTTAAACCCATTGATCGTATCGGTTTTTACCCCAGGCAGAATGGTGTCGTTGCCATCCACCAGTGTATCATACACATAGTATTGGTCTATACTTTTATAATACATCCTGTCGGTGATGTTGAAGGAGTTTGACCAGGTAAAATGCTTAAACACTTTCATTGGTAAGCTGATGGGCAGTTTATGAATGGCACCGTTTTGCATTTGACTGTTGATGGTTTGTTCATCAAAGAAAACAGAATCGGGGGCGGTGAGGGTATTTCTGGCATCAAATGAATAGCGTATGCTGAGGTCTTCATAAAATCTTTTTTTGCCACCTGCTTTTCGTAATGGATAAAACTGATTTACAGTAAAGGTAACTTGAGGCAGACTGACCGTTACCTGGTGGGTTTTTGTGTTTTGCCTGTGGTTACCGCTTATGGTAAGAAAATATTTGCCCGCCCAATTAGTCTGATAACTGATGCTCGATTGAAATTCATTCGATAAATAATCATCCACCGATGATACATTGTATTTTACATAATTACTGGTAATGATATTTACGTCAGCCCCAAAAGAGCTTCGTGGCCGGGCTTTTGGATCTTGTTTATGTGACCATTGTATCCTGAAATCGGTACTTTTTGAATAGTCCGGTGAGTCTTTGGTGCTTACCACGTTTACACCATATCCCATGTTAAATGAACCGTTATATTTATAACGCTTTGCATACCTGTACCTGGGTTTAACCGACCAACTACCGCCTGTATAAATATCACCTGTAATTTGAAAGTCCATATAGTCATTTATGGCCCAGTAGTAGCCACCGTTTTCCAGGAAAAAGCCGCGGTTTGCCGATTCACCGTAGGTAGGCATAATAATGCCCGATTTTCGGCCTTGTTTATTCGGAAAATATCCAAAGGGCAGAACAAGGGGTGTGGGCACGCCTTCAATATCCATATATACCGGCCCCGAAATAATTTTTGAGTTAGGGATCACCCTTGCTTTTTTAAAATTGAACGCGAAGTGGGGGTCTTCTTCCAGGGTACATGTGGTAAACTGGCCGTGTAGAACATTGATGGTGTTATCGTCCATTTTCTTCACCTTCTCACCATGTAAAAAACCCATGTCGTCTTCTGTCAGCACATTTTGAATAATACCTTCTCGTGTGCGAAAATTATACGTCATGGTTTTTGCCTTGAAAGTTTCCCCTCCCTCCGAAAATACGGGATATCCGGACATCTTTCCTGTCGAGTCGGGCATACCGGTGGCATAAAGCGAATTGGTTTTGAAATCGACTTCAATATAATCCGCTTCAAGTTTTATTTCCTGGTAAGTAACTACGGCATCGCCATACAGGTACACTTTTTTACTTGCAAGATCCTGGATAATGGAGTCTGCTGCTGTACGTTCAATTTTAGCTTCAATAACTGTCCGGTCTTTTTTTTCGGCCTGTATACTGTCGTTTGATTCTGGAATGGTCGCTATTGTATCATACACAATAAGGGTGTCGGTGGCGATCGTGTCGGCTATAAAAATGCTGTCTGTTTTATGAATGGTGTCGGCAGAAATGACTGTATCGGGTAATGTTTCAGCCTGATAAAACAATGAATCGGCCTTTAGGTCGTTCAAGTATATGGCGATTAAAAATAATAACCATAGCGGTGTTAATAATTTGCCTGATGAACAACCTATTCTCAAAATGCTATGATTTACTTTTGTTTCTAATGAAATGGTTAATATGATTGCAAATATAATTCCAAAAATGAGAATCAACTAAGATGAAACGATTGATACATATTGCTATTGTGTTACTGGTCATTTTCTGCTGTAATCCAATGGTTTGGGCTCAAAAAAGTGGCAAAATCACCACAGTGGTTATTGATGCCGGACATGGTGGTAAAGACCCAGGAGCTATTGGAAAACATGCAAAAGAGAAAGACATAGTGTTAAAGATAGCATTAAAGACAGGACAGTATATCGAAGAATACTTAAAAGATGTTAAAGTTATTTATACCCGCAAGACGGACCGTTTCGTAGAATTGTATAAAAGAGCTGAAATTGCCAATTCAAACAATGCAGACGTATTTATTTCCATTCACTGCAATGCAATCAATTCAGCAGCCACCTATGGTTCTGAAACCTATGTGATGGGGCTTCATAAAGAAAATGCCAACCTGAATGTAGCCATGATGGAAAATGCTGCCATATTATTGGAAAATAATGAAGATGATTATTATGAAGGGTTTGATGTAAATGCGCCTGAATCATACATTAGCCTGGCATTGAAGAAAGACAACTTTATGGAGCAAAGCGTGGTGATTGCGGATCACATTCAGAAGCAATTCAAAAACCGTGTGGGCAGAAAGGACCGGGGCGTGAAACAGGCGGGATTCCTGGTGCTGTGGCGCACGTCTATGCCTGGCATTCTTATAGAACTTGGATTTTTAAGCAACCCCACAGAAGAACGTTTCCTGAATTCAGAAGAAGGCCAGGTATATATGGCTTCGGCAATTTACAGGGCTTTTAAGGAATATAAATTGGCCTATGAAAAGGAAAACACCGTAGTTGTATCCCCGAAAACACTATCTGGGTCACAGGTTGAATACCGTATTCAGTTTTTAACCAGTCCGGTTGAATTACCGGTAAATGACCAGAAATTGAATGGTGTTAAAGAAGCTTCGTCCTATTATCACAATGGATTGCACAAGTATACATCAGGTCATTATACCTCAATTGAAGAAGCTGAAGAGCAGCTTGAGCATATTAAAAATAAGGGCTTTACAGATGCATTTATAGTCGCGTTTCAAAATGATAAAAGGATATCTGTCAACGAAGCAAAGCAAATGAAGTCAATTGAATAATTCTCGAGAATAGATATCGGATCTATAATAAATATCTTAGAATTATTACCTTTGTTATATAGATTTTATAAAACAGCACGTTTTAACATAAAAACTGAAACAAGTGAATCGGTATAAACAAATAGTCATTGGGGCTACCTTTATTCTGGCGATAGCATTATTTATATGGGGCTATAATTTCCTGAAAGGCAACGATATTTTCAACAAACAGACGATTTATTATGCCAAATACCATGAGGTAAGCGGACTTGAAATATCAAATCCGGTTGTTATAAACGGCATGCGGATAGGGCAGGTAGGCAATATGAATTTTGACCCAAATATGTCAGGCGATATTATTGTGGAACTTTGGGTGTATGATAACTTTCCGATTCCTGAAAACAGTACTGCAAGGATTTTCAGCTCCGATTTGATGGGATCAAAAGCAGTGGATATCAAATTAGGCAATTCACCTGATTTAGCTGTGGATTCTGATACACTCGCCACCAGTATTGAAGCCAGCCTGATGGAAGAAGTGAATGCTCAGGTGCAGCCGATAAAAGTCAAAGCTGAAAACTTGCTGGCTTCAATTGATACATTAGTAACGGCTTTTCAAACCATATTTAATGAATCAGCAAGGAAAAACCTGAGTGAAAGCTTTGATAATATAAACCAGTCGTTTAGCAACATACAAAATGCCACCTCCAATCTTGATACTTTAATGATGACGGAAGGAGATCGAGTAGCATCAATACTTAAAAATATAGATTCATTGGTATCCACATTAAGCCAAAACCGCGAGAAATTTTCTTCAATAATCGGTAATTTTGAAATGATCAGTGATTCTTTGGCTAGAGCTGATATTACTGGAACGTTCAATCGTGCCAACAGTACTCTCGATGAGCTGGACATGATTGTCGCTAAAATAAACAATGGCGAAGGTACGATCGGCATGTTAATGCGTAACGACACCTTGTACATGGAATTGAATAAATCTGCTGAAGAACTCAATTTATTGCTGAAAGATGTACGTGAAAACCCGAAGAGATACGTGAAATTCTCCCTGTTTTAATAGCAGCTAATCTTTATTAAAAATATCCATCACTTTACGCGGACGCGATGCATCATGCCAGTTAAAACCCTTCAGCTCTTTTTCTGCTGCAGGAAGCTCACTTTCAGGATACATAGTCTCTTTAGCCTGGGTTTTATAATTGATAGTGTTCAGTTTGTTATCTTTCAGACGAATGGTCATCGTGCTTGATTCAGCCAGGTTCACGCCAATCAAATAGCCGTCTTCCTCGCGAACAAAATATACGGTTTGGGCATTGCCATCTACATTCACTTTTACGAGTTCATTGTTTTTGAAATAGCCCACCATATTTTTACCCTTGATCTGGTTATAGGTAGTTAGGGTATCATGCGAAATGATGAAAGCGCTGTTGTACATGATCAGGCTATCGGCCTGGTTATTATGAATAGCAATGGCAATGGAGTCGGCGGTGAGTTGGTTTTCGCCGCTCCATAAAACGGGTAACTGGTATAGCCTGATGGTTGAATCGCTCATCGTATATACCAATGAATCACACAACCCCTGCATATCATCCCTGAAAAATTTAACATCATAATAGGAAAGCAAACGTTTCGCATTTTTTTCCTTGTCAAAATATACCCACATAGTATCCGAATGGATATACAGGGAATCATATGTATCGTAAGTTATGGCCACAGCACTGTCTGTTATGTACGATATGCCCCTGTCGTCCCACATCTCTCCATATTTCCCTTTTATGAGCACATCATGCACCGTGTCGGAAATTTCCACATTTCCATAGGCTTGCCCGTAATAGGTTAAATTATTGTAGATCAGGCTATCGGCAGTAATGGTTTGTTCCGAATTATTGATTGAGGGCCTTTTAAGAAGCTTGGACAGGTCATTTCGGGTGTCGTACCAGCCATCTTCCGTATAAATAATGCTTTCTTCACCCCTGATCACTGTGGGTCCTTGAAAATAGGCAACTTCTGTATTCGTGTTGTAAATAAGGGTGTCGGAGTAGGTTTCTGAATCAGGATTGGTGAGTACCACATCCTCCCTGAAATAGAATATTTTAGTGGAAGTGGTATAGTAACCTTTTTTACTTATCAAGACATTGTCTTTGTTCACGATCTTGCCGCCTACATCATAGTAAGCCACTTTGGTGTTCCGGTTGTACACCATATGTTCGGTGGTCAACACCGTATTCTTGTCAATGAGCCTTACACTGTCAAAAAGTTCGGCAATTCTGGTGTCGCCCTGGTAATATAAGCGTTCGCCATAAATGTCCAGCGTATCATTTACCACAATATGTACATTTCCAAATGCTTGAAAATTGTTCTCTTTCCTGTTCAAATGAGCGCTGTCGCAAAAAAAACGGGTACCTTCCTGCCTGAAAACAACACCGCCGATAAGCCGTTCTTTATTCTTGCCCAGTCGTGCATCGTAGCGCTGCACATCGGTTCGTTCCACTTGAATGGAGGATTTCTTTTGTGCTAAAATATATTCCGGAAGGGAAATAAAAAATATAACAATGACTGCGGCCAGATATTTTTTCATATGATTTTGTTGCATACAAAAGTAATCAACTAAATGTAAAATCGTATCACTTGGTTGATTATTGAATGAGAATATCCCACCCAGAATTTGTGAATTCTTAACGATCAATTTAGAATAATTATGCCATGATGATCATCCCATTTTCGCTACTTTTGGCTATTCTTTTTACAAGTTGAAATGAACTTGAGATATGACATTTAATCCGAAGAAAAATTACGAACAGTCGCTGAAGAAAGCAGGATATGTGCCACGTAATAAGGCAAGCCAGCAAACATATAACACCATAGGTTTTATGTCGGGACTGGAAGTGCACCAGCAACTGGATACAAAGGAAAAACTATTTTGCCATTGTCCGGCAGGTAAATATAATGGAAGTGATGATTACGATGCGGAACTGATCCGGCATATGCGGCCTACATTAAGTGAATTGGGTGAATATGATGGTACTGCCCTGATGGAATTTAAAACCCGCAAAGAAATTATTTACCGAATTAAAAATACTACGGCATGCACCTACGAAGTGGATGATACGCCACCTTTTCCTATGAACCGCGAAGCGCTGGGAATAGCATTGGAAATTTCATTACTGTCAAAGTTAAATGTGGTTGGAGAGGTGCACATTACCCGTAAGCAGTACCTCGATGGAAGTATTCCAACCGGTTTTCAGCGTACCGCCATACTTGGTGTTGAGGGGGAGTTGCAATTGCCTCATAAAAAGATCAGGCTGATTCAATTGAGTATCGAAGAAGACTCATGCCGCGAAATTTCTGACATTGGCCATATCCGTATTTATAAAACTGATCGTTTGGGTATGCCCTTGATTGAGACAGTGACTTATCCGGATTGCTTAAACCCGGATGAAGTGATGGAAACCTGCAACTATATTCGTTTTTTAAACCGAAGTACCGGAAAAGTAAGAACTGGAATGGGTGCCGGACGAGAGGACGTAAATGTGAGCTGTAAAGGCGGTTCCAGGGTAGAGATCAAAGGCGTTGCACATACAAAATGGATACCTGAACTTACGCATAATGAAGCTTTCCGGCAATGGTCGTTATTGTTGATGCGAGACATACTGAAAGCAAAAATTTCCAAACCGGCTGCCTGGAAAATTAATTCTGTATCCCTCAATAACAACAATCTTAAAAAGGTGGATTTACCTGATCATGCCGAAAAATTGGTAGCAGTGAATCTGCCAAAATTTGAAGGTGCCCTATCATGGTTTACGCAACCGGGTAAAATGTTCGCCGATGAGCTTGCTGATAGGCTCAAAGTGATCGCTTGTATTGAAAAACCCAATATGCTACATTCAGAAGCCATTAAGCCTGTTGTTTCTGATAAGCAATGGAGTGAAATACGCAAACTATTGGACGCTAAAAAGGGAGACGCCCAATTAATTGTCATGGGTCTCGAAGAAGATATTAAAACGGCACTTGAAACCATAGAAGAACGATGTAAGATGGCACTGGAAGGCATTCCACAGGAAACGCGAAAATCCCTTGAAGATGGTACTACCATTTTCGAAAGGGTGCTCCCAGGCGCTGACAGAATGTACCCTGATACTGATTCGGCACCCATTCCTTTAGAGGACGATTATATTGAAAGTCTTAAAAAGAATTTGCCTGAAGATATCATCGAACGCTATAAAAAATTGAAAGATTGGGGAATTCCAGAGGATACCTATACGTTTATTTTTTCAAAAGATTATTTCCCGATCATTGAAAAAATAATTACCGAACTTGATGCAGATCCCAAATTTGTGGGTTCTTTCTTCGGGCATTCGCTAAAACATGCTGAAGGGCAGTATGCAGGTGCTGATGAACTGTATCAAAGTAAAATATACAAGCTGTTTGCTTATCTGAAAAAAGAGAAGTTGGAATATAAGCTGGCAAAATATATGTTACCGGAAATGGTATTGCATCCGAAAATGGATTTTGAATCTATATTGCTGGAGATGAAATTTAAGAAAGTGAAGGAGAAAGCCATTATTGACAGCATTCCTGTGTTGATTGAAAAATTTAACAAGGAAAGTAAAAAGAAAGACCCGACCGATCGTGTGAATTGGGTGATGGGGCAGCTCAGGAAACGGGCGCTTGGCAATATGGATTTAAAAGAATTGAGTAAGAAAATAGTTTGAACCCCAATTCACCTCTTTCCTGTCCGCCGAACAGTATGGCAGGCGGAGGATGGGTTAGGGATGGGTTAAAGAAAATATAATAATATGACCGAAGATATATTTCAGGGATATAAAGGAGATGCACTTGAAGTGCTGAAAAAATACCAGGTGCGTGTATGGGGCACTACCAAAGTAGATACCACACGAGGCTTATTTGAAGGAACGGTTCTACCCCGTTCTGAAAATGATGATGACCAGCACATCGTGATCAAAATCATTACAGGATATAATATTGGTATTGACATAAAAACCATTACCGGTATGATTGAAACAGGCTATAAAAAAGCAAATTATAAGATACCTGAAAAACAATTTCCTTTCACACCTGGATTACCTAAAGTAAAGCTGTTCGGAACCGGTGGTACCATCGCATCGCGCCTCGACTATAGAACAGGAGCCGTAATTCCCGCATTTTCACCCGGCGAATTATATGGTGCCGTACCCGAATTGGCCGATATCTGTAACCTGGATACAGAAAAAGTGTTTGCCGTTTTCAGCGAAAATATGGGGCCCAAACAATATATGGCCCTTGCCAAAGCTATAGGTAAAGAAATTGAAAATGGTGTGGACGGCATCGTAGTTGGTCATGGGACCGATACCTTGCATCATACGGGTGCAGCTTTGACGTTCATGTGTCAGAATTTGCCTGTTCCGGTAGTTTTGGTGGGCTCACAGCGATCATCTGATCGGCCAAGTTCTGATGCCGCCCTGAACCTGATGCACGCCATGAAAGCAGCCGGACAATCGGACATTGCCGAGGTTATGGTTTGTATGTTCGGCCCTACCTCGGATGAATACGGACTATTGCATAAAGGTACGCGAGTACGTAAAATGCATTCTTCGTATCGTTCTACATTTCGAACCATTGGCGACACCCCACTTGCCAGCATCAGCCGGAAAGAAATTAACCCGATTAAAACGGATTATAACAAACGCCGGAGCGATAGAAACGTGAAAATTTTGCCCTATTTCAGCAATGAAGTCACCATGTTGTATTATTATCCTGGCATGAAACCCGACACCCTGGATGCATTGGTAGACGCAGGTTATAAAGGAGTGATCATCGTGGGAACCGGACTCGGACACGTGAACAAAGAACTTTATCCGGCTATTGAACGTGCCCATGCCAAAGGGGTGCACATGTATATGACCTTACAAACCATCTGGGGCTATGTGCATATGTTTGTGTACGATACAGGCCGCGATATGATGGCAAAAGGTATTATTCCAGCAGGAAATATGCTGCCCGAGGTTGCCTGGGTGAAACTAAGCTGGATACTGGGACAAACGGATGATCCTGTAAAGGTTAAAGAAATGATGCTGACACCCATAAACGATGAAATTACCCATCGTGAGCCATACAATGGATATTTAGTATATCAGGGTGGCGTACCCGATGTGGATGATTTCGTGAAGCGGGTGCATAAATAATTCTGAACCTTGTTCTTAAGCTAATTCAGATGTCTGCTTATCAGGGATACAAAGCCATCGATGTCTGCTATCGTGGTATCCCAAGAACACATTAATCGAACTTCTTTCACATGGCTTTTAGCTGATTCTCCCACCAGAGAAGGTTTTTCATTCCAAACATGGAAAAAGTAATCCTGCTGTAGTTTTGGGATCAACTCAGGAGGCATGGTGCAGAATACGCCATTGGCTTTCACTTCCTGTGTGATTCTTAATTCAGGAAATACAGAAATTGCATCCGCCAGCTTTTTAGCCATTTGGTTGGCATGTGATGCATTTTTCTTCCAGAGATCATCTGTCAGGTAGCGGTCAAATTGCGCTGATATATATCTCATTTTCGAATGCAGTTGCATCCCTTGCTTTCGAAGGTATTCAAAATCCTTGCCCTTCTCTTTTCCAAAAAAGATGACCACCTCGCCAAACATCAGCCCGTTTTTTGTACCCCCAAATGAAAGCACATCCACACCTGCATCAACCGTAAAGCTTCTCAAATCAGTATCAAGCGCAACAGCTGCATTTGAGATTCGGGCACCATCCATATGAAGGAACATATTGTTTGCATGGGCAAAATCGGCAAGGGCTTTTATTTCTTTGGGTGTATAAATGGTTCCCAGTTCAGTTACCTGCGAAATGCTGATTACCTTGGGCTGGGCGTGGTGCTGAAACCCAAAGCTGGTTAAAAATGGTTTTACATGCTCCGGTCTGAGCTTGCCATCTTCCGTTTCCACTTTTAATATTTTTGAGCCCATGAATTTCTCCGGAGCGGCACATTCATCTTCATTCAGATGAGCTGTGCCAACAGTTACCACTGCATGATACGACTGCATCATTTGTGAAATCCCCAGCACATTGGCTGCCGTGCCGTTGTAAACAAAAAATACAGCAATATCATCACCAAAATGCTGTTTGAATGTATTGACGGCTGCCTCAGTTACCGGATCATCTAATTCGCCATAAGCTTCATTGTGTGCAGGGTTTACCTCCTGCAATGTCTGCATGATCTCAGGACATACGCCTGACCAGTTGTCGCTGGCAAAACCTTTCTTTATGTTCATATATCGAGTGTCAGATTTTTTAAATCCTGTTTTTTGCTCATTTCCCGGGTTGATAATAATCCGCATGCGGCATCAATGTCCTGCCCGCGTGATGCCCTGATGGTTGTGGTGATGCCTTTGGCATTCAACTCTTCCTTAAATGCTTCCAGTCGTTTTTCATCTGTCGTTTCCAATTGGGTATTGGGTATTTCATGGAAACGTATCAGGTTGATCCGGCAACGGATACCATTTAATATCCGGGCGAGTTCCTTTACATGTTTTGGTGAATCATTCAGCCCTTTAAATACGATGTACTCAAAAGAAATCCGGCGTTGTCTGCCCAGGTCATGACTTTTAATTTCATGGATAATATTTTCGATGGTATATTTCTGGCTGACCGGCATCAACAACCGTCTTTCGCTTTCAAATGGCGAATGCAGGCTCACAGCCAGGTGGCAGTTGCTGTTTTCTAAAAAGTGTTTCATGGCGGGTACTATGCCAATGGTTGAAACAGTGATGCGCTTTGGGCTCCATCTATATCCCCATTCGGCAGTTAGCACTTCCAGGCTTTGCATCACCTCAGCAAGATTATCAAATGGTTCACCCATACCCATATACACGACGTTGGTAAGCTGGTCATGTTCGGCTATACTGCGCACCTGGTTCAGTATCTGGTTGGCTGTCAGGTTTCCCTGCAATCCTTGTTTGCCCGTCATACAGAACAAACAGCGCATTTTGCAACCTACTTGCGACGAAACACAAAGCGTATTTCTGGCTTTTTCAGGAATATATGCTGCTTCGACAAAACCACTGCCCGAATTAAAAAGATACTTTTTTGTACCGTCGGCAGCTATTTGTACCTGGATGGGAGCGCTTAATCCCAATTCATATTTTTCGCTGAGCAGGCTTCTAGCATTTTTCGAAAGATTGGTCATTTCTTCAATGGAAGTACACTTCTTGTTATACAACCAATCACAAACTTGTGCGGCAGTAAATTTGGGCAATCCCGCTTCAAGCACAATCTTTTGTAGCTGTTCCAGTGTTTTTCCAAATAAAGCCTCTTTTTGTTGCATGTATTTAACACATATTAACCCTGCAAAGATACTTTTTTAGGAAAGAGCTTCGTTTCATTTTAAAAGGCAATTATTTATTTAAATTTGGCGTGTATTTTAAAATAAGAAAAATGGAAAAAAACAACGGATCAGTCATTATTGCCGGGTTATTTGTCGGTCTCGGACTGACTTTATTAGGCCTGTTCATTTATATGGGCATTACCCATTTTAAGTCGACCGATAGGGTTGTCAGTGTGAAAGGTTTAGCTGAAAAAGAAGTAAAAGCGAATATTGGCATCTGGCCGGTCACTTTTAAGCAGGTGAGTAACGATTTGAGTTCGCTGTATAAAGAAATGGAAGACAAGCAGAAAATTCTGATCAGTTTTTTAAAAGACAACGGATTTACAGATGAAGAAATCAGTACTTCACAACTGGTAACAGTCGACCGGCAGGCCAGCGATTATTACAATCCAAGCCAGGTAAATTACAGGTACTCTTCAAAAAGTACGGTTACGGTATATACTGAAAAAGTGGACCAGGTGAGGGAAGTGATGAAAAAAGTGGATGAGCTTGGTAAAAAAGGTATCGCTATCCAGCCACAGGATTACGATAACCGTACACAATTTTTATTTACAAAGCTGAATGAAATAAAACCTGAAATGGTGGAAGAGGCCACTGCCAAAGGCAGGGAAGTGGCTATTCAATTTGCCAAAGATTCGCAAAGCAAGCTGGGGAAATTAAAAGCAGCCCGGCAGGGTCAGTTTTCCATTTATGATCGCGATAGCAATACACCTTATATAAAAATTGTACGGGTGGTGAATTCGATGGAGTATTACCTCGCTAATTAAACAAAAAAACCCGCTAAAAAGAAGCGGGTTCGGATGGTTTATTTTTTATCTCCGGAAGATTCAGGGGATTTCTTTTTATCCTGACACTCTTTGCTATCCGCTGCTACTTTTTTCTTATCACAACATGTGGATGCTTTGGCTTTCGATTTAGCACAATCCTTATCACTTGGTTTGGCATCATCACAATCTTTTTTTGGTGCACTCTGCACTTGCTTTTCAGCTTTAATAGTATTTTGTTCAGCACTTACTGAAGTTGTGCTTACCGGGCGGCTCGATTCGCTGATACTCGCCTTTTCAGTTGACTCTTTGGCAACAGTTTGACTTTGAGCAGTGAAGCTGATAAGAAAAACAACTACAAAAGCTGCCATAAATTTCTGGATGTTTGATAATTTCATAAGAATTAATTTAATTTTGTTTTAATGATGGCGCCAAAGATAGAAATTAAGCACTCAAGTTTGCGGAACGAAAGACCAACTATGAGAAATATCATTAAATTTGATTTTTTTGCAACCAAAATTAACCTGGGTGAAAGCAAACATCTCTAACAATAAATTCGGCACTGCTCCTGTATTTTTCACGGCCATATCCACAATTTTGGGAGCCATTTTATTCCTTAGATTCGGATTTGCTATAGGGACACTGGGTTTTTGGGGGGCTGTTCTCATCATTCTCCTGGGCCATATGGTAACCATCCCGACGGCCTTGGCCATTTCGGAGATAGCTACAAATAAAAGGGTGGAAGGCGGTGGTGAATATTTTATTATTTCCCGTTCCTTTGGTCTGAATATAGGTGCTACCATTGGCATTGCACTTTTTATGTCGCAGGCTATCAGCGTGGCTTTTTATGTGATCGCCTTTACGGAAGCTTTTGAATTTGTGTTTTCATATGTTTTTGAAGCCTACGATATTTTATTACCCAGGCAGGCTATAAGCATCCCTTCGATGTTGATCTTAGCCGCCCTTATTTTAACCAAAGGCGCTAATCTGGGTGTGAAAGCCTTGTATTTTGTGGTGGCGATTTTGGCCGCTTCATTGGTCTTGTTTTTTCTTGGGACAACAGAATATCATGAGGGGAACAGCTTCAGTTTTTTTGAAACCCAATTTCGTAATTCCAGCGACTTTTTCATTGTTTTTGCCATAATATTTCCAGCTTTTACAGGTATGACAGCCGGAGTAGGGCTTTCCGGGGATTTAAAAAAACCTTCCAAATCCATCCCGATAGGTACCATTTCAGCAACAATCATCGGAATGATACTTTATTTATTCATTGTTTACAAATTTGTTATTTCAGCAAGCCCTGAGGATATGATGAACGACCAGATGATTATGGCGAAAATTGCCGTTTATGGCGCCATTGCCGTACCGTTGGGCCTTGCCGCATCAACTATTTCTTCGGCACTTGGCTCGGTAATGGTAGCGCCACGGACGTTGCAGGCACTTGCTATGGACAGGGCTTTCCCGGCAAAATCGGTAAACCGGTGGCTTGCCAAAGGAAGAGACAAGGATAATGAGCCTATAAACGCATCGTTGGTAACGGTTTTAATAGCGCTTTTGTTTGTTGCTTTGGGAAATGTAAACTCTGTGGCATCCATTATTTCCATGTTTTTCATGGTAACTTACGGTTCCTTGTGTTTAATTTCCTTCCTGAATCATTTCGGCTCATCACCATCCTACAGACCGTCTTTTAAATCAAGGTGGTATTTATCATTACTGGGTTTTATTGTATCCCTGTGGGTGATGTTTAAAATAAATACGCCTTATGCCTTACTTGCCTTTGCAGTAATGACGATGATGTATTTATACCTCAACAGGATCTATAAAAACCGCAAAGGATTTGCCTCCATTTTTTCAAATGCGATTTTTCAGGTGAACCGGAATTTACAGGTATATCTTCAAAAAAAGGGTGGTAGAAAAACTTTTAAAGAGTGGCGCCCGAGTGCCATCTGTATCTCTAAAGATTCTTTTAAGCGGGATAAAGCATTTAAGTTATTGAGTTGGATTTCTTATAAATACGGTTTTGGCACCTACTTGCACCGCATAGAGGGTTATTATTCAAAAGAGACCAATAAACAATCGGAACAGGAGTTGGCAAGGCTGATACAGAAAGTGAAAGGTATTGGTAGCCATGTGTATGTGGATACGATCATTTCCCCTTCCTATACGTCGGCCATTGCGCAAGCCATTCAAATACCGGGGATCGCAGGCATGGAAAATAACATGGTCATTTTTGAGTATAACAAAGATGTTGGGGATAATGTAAGTTTTATCATCGAAAATTTCGCGCTCGTAAATGCCGGTAATTTTGATGTGATCATCCTGGCGAGCGATCATCGTGAAATTGATTATAAGGGCGGTATCCACCTCTGGATCAAATCTACGGATACCGAAAATGCCAACCTGATGATCCTGCTAAGCTTTATCATCCTGGGGCATCCCGACTGGAAAACAGGCGACATTAAAATATTTGATATTTGTAAACCAGGTGAAGAAAAGCAAACCAAAGAGAATTTAAACAAACTAGTGGTAGAAGGCCGCCTGCCAATCACTTATAAAAATATCAATGTGCTGGTGAGTGAGCCTGAAGTGTCATCTAAAGTATTGATCAATAAACATTCAGCTGATGCCGGACTGACCATGATCGGTTTCAGGGAAGAAAAGATCAAGCACGAAAAGGAAAAAGTATTTGAAGGATACAACGAACTTGGCACCATCATGTTTGTAAACTCCCACGATCAAAAGTCGATTGATTAAGATCATCCTCAACCAATTAACATAAAAATCCCTGAACATCAAGAAAATCAATATTTTAGCAGCCCGCCTTTAATCATGCAGGCCCAAAACAGTTATGATACAAGGCAATATTAAGGTTGACAGTCAATATCGTCCACACCTTGCTGGGCATCGTCGAGTGCTTGTTGCCACGCGATACGGCTCTGTCCGATGAGTGCGGCACAATTGCCATAAGGTGCTAAAGCGTCAACATAAGCTTGGGCAGCAGCTTTATAGGCGAGGCAGTTTTCATAGCTTGGGTCGAGTGCATATGCCTGTGCCGCGTTTGACATGGCTGTGATCTGATTGGAAAGTTCAGTAGCCCATGCTGTGGAACATCCATCTCCATTATCATCATCATTGTCTTTGTTGCAACTCCACGATCCAACAGCCATGATTGCCAGAAACGAAATAAATAAAATACTCTTACTCATAATCAATGTGTTTTAAGTTATTGCCCGTAAAATTATAACTTTTTGTTTTTACATACAAGCAATGAAGATGTTTTCTGAAGCAGGTGCAAGTGGTAATAGAGGAGTAAGCATGTGCCCTAACTGGCATGCGAATTTTTTCGTGTGTCTACACAGTTTCGAATAAAAAAGGCAGCTAACCTTGTAACTGCCTATTTAACGTGGAGCATATCGGACTTGAACCGATCACCTCCTGACTGCCAGTCAGACGCTCTAGCCAGATGAGCTAATGCCCCGTTTGAGGCTGCAAATGTAAAAACTTTTGAATAAATGATACATTTGCCAAAAGGATTTTTTAATCATGAAACGTTTGTTTGTCGCCATAAAAATAACACCCCGCCAGGAAATGCTGAACACCCTGTATGCCCTGAAAAAAGAATTGCAATACGAAAAAATAAACTGGGTAGACGAAAAAAACCTGCACTTCACCTTGAAGTTCCTCGGAAAAACAGACACATCCGAAATAGCGAATATTACCAAAACACTTGAAAACATTGCCCAAACGACAAAAGCAATCGATATCAAAATAGAAAACCTCGGCATCTTCGGCAGCCGTTACGACCCGCGGGTGATCTGGGCTGGTATTGAATGCAGCGAGCCACTGCTCGCCCTCGGCGAAAATGTACTGAATAAACTGGACGAAGTAGGCTTTAAACGCGACCGGCAGAATTTTGTGCCCCACATTACCCTCGGGCGCATTAAACATATACGCGACAAAAAGCAGCTAAAGGTTGTCATAGATAAAAACAAAGCCATTTGGCATCAGGATGACTGCGTGGATTCATTTTATTTATTTGAAAGCATATTGAAACCCGAAGGGCCACAATATAAAGTAGTTAAAACATTTCACCTGCAAGATTAAAAGCTGGAAATGACCAGATCTCGTGTACAGGTTTTAAAAATATAAATGCATCGTACAACAAATACAGGCATGAATAAGTTATTAGTTATAATTTTTTTACTTTAGCGTATCATTTTACAAGGAGCTTGAAAAGACACATACTATACATATTTCTAATTGTAAATCTGTTACTTACAGGGCATTTAAGTGCACAACAGGCACCTATGTTCACGCAGTATAAGTATACCTATATGTTTTCAAATCCGGCTTTTGCCGGCATGAGCGAAGGCATTTGTGTGAATGGAATGTTACGCGAACAATGGTCGGGTTTTAAAGATGCCGATGGTAACAAAGTGGCACCGCAGGATCTTCTGATTACGGTTGATTCGCCCATAAAAGTTTTGCATGGCGGGCTGGGATTGTCCATCATACAGGATAAAATCGGCTTCGAAACCAATATAGGCGTTCAATTGGCTTATGCGTTTCATGCCGAACTTTCATTTGCCACGCTTGGTATAGGTGCAGGTTTTAACCTCACAAACCGGACGATAGATTTCTCAAAGTTTAAACCGCTGGTCGAAGGCGACCCCATCCTTTTAACTGCTGAAACAGGCGATATGCTGTTCGACGCCAATTTTGGGATTTTCCTGAATTCGCCCGGCAGGTATTATTTTGGCCTCTCGGCAATCAACCTGCTTGAGTCGGAAGGTAAAAATTTAGGCACCGATGATGGAGTTGTAAAATACAAAACCGACAGGACTTTTTTCTTAACCGGGGGTTACATTTTTTACATACGCAGCAATCCGAAATTTGAAATTGAAGCCTCCGCGCTCATACAAAGTGATATAGCTTCTACACAATATAATATATCAGGTATCGTTAAATACAATAGTCGATTTTGGGGAGGCGTAAATTACCGTTTCCAGGAATCGGTGGGCTTACTGGTTGGGATGAGTGTCAAAAGTTTTAGTATCGGATACTCTTACGACCTGAATATCATGGGATTAGGAGTGCCCGGAAGCCACGAAGTAGCGTTAAATTATTGCTTTAAATTGAAACCTGATAGATCGAAAACCAGTTATAAGAATACGCGTTATTTATAAAAAATAATATATAAGTTACTGTATATAGGTTTAATAGTTTTATTTTTTATTTTTGGCGCTTTAT
This sequence comes from Bacteroidales bacterium, assembly GCA_036351335.1. Lineage (GTDB taxonomy): Bacteria > Bacteroidota > Bacteroidia > Bacteroidales > F082 > UBA4459. The sequence goes on from JAZBOW010000351.1 coordinate 18,249, forward strand.
TAAGAAAATTGAAGAATTTGCAATAAATCAATTATGATCATAATGAAAAGACTGATTTTATACTTGTCTGTGATGATTTTTCTTGCAAGCTGTAACAGCTCAGGAAATGGTGAGTTAGTGGGTACACGGCAAAAATCAAAACCCTTTTATCAACCCGATCCTTATGGGATGGCATTTGTGCCCCAGGGAAGTTTTACTATGGGGGGTGCCGATGAAGATATAACCCATAGCAATTTAACACAGCCTAAAACAGTTTCCGTAGCCGCGTTTTATATGGATCAAACGGAAATTACCAATGATGAGTACAGGCAGTTTGTATACTGGGTCAGAGATTCTATCGCACGTACCATTCTTGGTGATGTAAGGCCTGAGGAGTTCCTCATTGAAGAAAATCCCGAAACAGGTGAAATTTATGATCCCCCGTTTTTAAACTGGGAAACCGATATTGAGTGGAATAGTGAAGACCAGGATATCCGTGATGCACTCGAAGAAATGTATTTACCTGTCCATGAGCGGTATTTCAGACGCAAAGAAATGGATACACGCAAATTGATGTACGAATATTACTGGGTAGATTTACATGCTGCGGCTAAAAAGGATTTTTCCGAAGGTGGCGACTACCGCGATGGCGGTTTGGCTAACAGGCCACAGGGCTTGCGCGACAGATCAGTTTATGTAAGGAAAGAAACCATTGGCGTATATCCTGATACCTTATGCTGGATTCACGATTATACCTATTCTTTTAACGACCCGCTTACCAAACAATATTTCTGGCATCCTGCTTACGACCACTATCCGGTTGTAGGTGTGAACTGGAAACAGGCCAGGGCATTTTGTATCTGGAGAACAGAGTTGATGAACAGCTATTTAAGGTCGCAAAAGGGTCAGGCATCGCTGGCTGAGTTCCGCCTGCCTACAGAAGCAGAGTGGGAGTGGGCAGCTTTGGGAGGCTATTCACTAAATCCTTATCCATGGGGCGGCCCTTATACCCGTAACGAAAAAGGATGTTTCCTTGCCAACTTTAAACCATTGCGTGGAAATTATCTCGCTGATGGAGGATTGCGCACTATTATTGTAGCGCACTTCCCGCCAAACGACTGGGATTTGTATGATATGGCTGGTAATGTTGCCGAGTGGACCAACAGTGCGTTCGACCCACTTTCATATAACCTTACCTGGGATATGAACCCGAATTATACTTACAATTCCAAAGAAGATGATCCACCGGTGATGAAAAGAAAAGTGGTTCGTGGAGGTTCATGGAAAGACATTGCATATTATATACAATTGTCTACGAGGGCATACGAATATGAGGATACAACCAAATCATATATCGGATTCAGAACCGTTCAACCATATCTGGGCAGAAATAAAGGAGATAACCCTAACAAAGCTTCCCGCGTATACAATTAGTATTTAAACCAAACAAAATTAAGTAAAGTAAAAAGAAATTATCATGGGCTTATTTGATTTCACAAGAACAAGACGTTACAGACAATTTATGGCCAAAGTATATGGCCTTGGTGCATCAGTAGTATTGATTGGTGCTTTGTTTAAAATTAACCACTACCCCTATGCTGACATTATGCTGATCGTGGGTCTCGGTACTGAGGCCATTATTTTCTTTTTCTCGGCATTCGAACCACCGCACACGGAACCTGACTGGAGCCTGGTATATCCCGAATTAGCGGGCATGTATCATGGTGTGGAAGGAACAGGCTTAAAGAAAAGAAAGTCGCCAACTGAACAGCTCGACGAAATGTTTGAAAAAGCGAAAGTTGATCAGGATGTCATCGAAAAGCTTGGGCTGGGGATGGAAAAGCTCTCCGAAAATGCCAGCCAGTTAGGCAAACTCTCAGACGCTTCTGTGGTAACCAGCGAGTTTACAGCCAATTTGTCATCGGCCAGCACTTCAGCTAAAGCCTTTGGCGATGCAGTAGCTAAAGATGTAGATGCCACGAATGAATATGGTGAAAGCCTGAAGTCAGTGAAAGAAGGAGCGGGTTCACTCGCAACTGCATACATGCAGGCCGCTGATATTCTTAAAGGGGATATGGGAACAACCGAGCAATTTGCCGAAACTGTAAAAGGAGCTACCGAATCAGCCAAAAGCCTTGCAAATAGCTACGCGAAATCAGCTGAAATTTTAACAAAGTCGGTTTCCGCACTTGATTTTACAGCAGTTGAAGGCGATGCCTACAACCAGCAATTACGTAAAATATCTGAAAACCTGGCTGCGTTGAATGCCATTTATGAAATTCAACTAAGAGGTACAAATGACGCGGTGGAATCAACTGAAAAGCTGCAAGGAACCATGAATTCATTCCTTGAAAAACTGGAACAATCAACGGCATCCACTTCACAATTCACAAGTCAGATGGCAACTTTATCTGAAAGGATGAGTTCACTTAATAAAGTATATGGAAATATGCTGACAGCCATGAATATTAACGGGTAAATATCAGAACGTTAATATGCAATTATTCATAAAACTAAAAAAACAAGAAAATGGCTGGATATAAGGAAACCCCACGGCAAAAGATGATTGCCATGATGTACCTCGTCCTTACGGCATTGTTAGCATTAAATGTTTCGAAAGAGATTTTAGACGCTTTTCTGGTAGTGAACAAATCAATGGAAAATACCAATGAAAGTATCGCTGCAAAATCACGTCAGATGTATACCACTTTCGAGAATCAGCATACAATGAACCAGGAAAAGGTAGGTCCTTTTTGGGCAGAAGCTCAGAATGTAAAAGAAAAATCAACGGAGCTTATTAATTATCTGGAAGACCTGAAACTGGAATTGGTGGCTGTAGCCGAGCGTAAAACTGAGGAAGAAGTGTTGGAATTGTATTATACAGATACGGTTATGCACGGAGAGCGGAAGAAAATGCTCATGCTGAATAAGGTACCTACAAAAGATAAATACGACGCAACCACAAACTATATGGTGCGACCCGGAGATCAAGGTGAAGCTTATGTATTAAGCGCTAAGATGGATGAATACAGGAGAATGATCCTGGATGCTATGAATTTACCTGAGGATGATAAAACGGTAGGATTGATCACCAATATGGACGGTGTCGTTTATCGAAATGCCGACGGGCAGAGACAGGATTGGGAATTTCATAATTTTTACCACACAATTCTTGCTGCCGATGTAACAATTATTAATAAAATTATCCAGGAAGTGCGTTCTTCCGAGTTCAATGCAATCGTTTATTTATACAGATCCATTAGTGAACAGGATTTTAAATTTGGCGATATCGCGGCGAAGATCATCCCGAAAAGCACTTATATTTTTAAAGGACAGCAATACGAAGCGGACGTGCTCGTAGCTGCTTTTGACCAAAACCTGGATGCAACTATCAAAATCGTGCACGGTGCTGACTCTATTACCGCATCTAACATCAACCAGGCACAAGTATATGAGGGCCAGGCTGGGTTCGGAAGGCTTGAGTTTCCTACCAGCCGCGAAGGGGTGCAGAAATATGCAGGTATTATTGAACTGGTGGACCCTAAAACCGAACAGATGACACCGTATCCATTCCGTGGTGAATATATTGTTGCGCCGCCGGCGTTAACCGTGTCACCATTAAAAATGAACGTATTTTATATTGGCGTTAAAAACCCTGTGTCTATTTCAGCGCCGGGTATCCCTATGGATAAAGTAACGACCAGTATTTCAGTGGGTAAATTATATAAGGATCCCGAAAGCTCAAATTACATTGTGGAAGTGCCAAAAGGTGAGAATCAGGCCATTGTAAGTGCGACAGCAACAATTGACGGCGATAGATTTTCACTGGGTCAGATGGAATTTCGTGTAAAACGGGTACCTACCCCAACCGCTATGATTGCTGGTCAAACTGATGGCAAAATCGACAAGAATGCCTTATTGGCAGCTGGCGCAATCATTCCTGATATGAAAGACTTTGAATTCGACCTATATTTTGAGGTAACCGGATTTACATTTGCCACTATAATCAATGGCGACTGGATTCCGAAGAATGTAAGTGGTAACCGTTTCAATAGTGAGATCAATGGCATTATCCGAAACGGCAGGTCAAAACAAAAGTTTTTCTTTGAAAATATTCAGGCAAAAGGACCGGATGGAACTGTCAGAAGTTTGAATCCAATTAACCTTGAATTACAATAAAAATAATCGAACGATGAAAAATATAATTCTTTCTATTCTGGCTTTCCTGTTGCTGCTTTCATTTGACAGCACTGCTCAGATCATAGACGATGCGCCCATGGATGGACTGTTTGCCGCAGAAGACCTGGCAAATAAGGAGCCTATTCCAAATCCCACCATCCGCAGGGCTGATGTGATGTGGTCAAAAAGAATATGGAGAGAGATTGATTTCAGACAAAAATTTAATCAAAAGTTCTACTTTCCAATCGACCCACAACAAAACTGGAAATCATTTATAACCATCGTACTCGATGGATTAAAGGAAGGTGAATTAACGGCTTACGACATATCAAATACCGATGAACTGCTGGTACCGCTTACCTATAATGAAATTCTTGCCAGGGAAACCTTTGAGGACCATCGCGTGATGAGGCGCCCTTATCCACCTTACGAGGAGTTCGACACCATTATCTATACCGAATTTGATGAGACTAAAGTAATGAGGTTGAGGATTAAGGAAGATTGGTATTTTGACCGTCAGCGGTCGCAAATGATGGTGCGTATTCAGGCGCTTTGCCCTGTAATGATCAAAGAAAGAAACGGCGAAGAAATTACCTTGCCTTTGTTCTGGGTATCATACCAGGAAGCAAGAAACCTGTTCGCGAATTCACTTGTATTTAACGATTATAATGCTGCCATGAGGCTGTCGTATGACGAATTGTTCTGGAAAAGATTATTCGATAGCTATATTTACAAAGAACAAAATGTGTACGACCGGCGCATATCGCAATATGCCACAGGCGTAGATGCCCTGCTGGAAGCTGAACGTATTAAAGTTGAAATGCAGCGGTACGAAGAAGATCTTTGGGAATATTAAAAGTACCAGGATATAAAATTAATCCCCAACTTATCCATAATTCTAAATTATGGAAAAGTTGGGGAATTTTTTTACCCGCCAATTAGCCTAAATTTGTACAGGCACGAATCATGGTAAAAGATATTTTCGATACGCATATCACCTATTTAAAAGGCGTGGGCCCCAAAAAGGCCAAATTACTGGTGGAGGAATTGGATATTCATACTTTTAACGACCTCCTCAATTATTTTCCTTTCCGTTATGTCGATAAAAGCAAATTCTATAAGGTCAAAGACATCACATCAGATGCTGTCTGGTTCCAGCTAAAAGGCACCATTACCAGCGTAAGCAGCGTAGGCGATAAAAGAACACGGTATATTACCGCTAAATTTCAGGATGAAACCGGAAGTATTGACCTGGTATGGTTCAGGGGATTGAAGTGGATCAAATCGCAATTTGTGTCCGGAAAAGAATATGTTGTATTCGGAAAACCATCAGTTTTTAAAAACCATTTCAATTTCGTTCATCCCGAAGTGGAAGAATATGAAAAAGTGCAGCAGGATATTTCCCTCAACCGCCTGGAAGGGATTTACAATTCTTCCGAAAAGCTGAAAAATGCCGGTCTTGGCAGTAAGGGATTTAGTCGAATTATAAAACAATTGCTCAACCAGACAAGCAATCAGATCCGGGAGTCTCTGCCCACTTATCTTGTAAACCATTATCACTTGCTGGATAAAAAGCAGGCACTGATCAACATACATTTACCCGAAAATCCGAAAATAATTGAGAAAGCAAGGCACAGGCTCAAGTTTGAAGAGTTATTGCTTGTACACTTGCAGATATTGCAGCAAAAACAACATTTGAAACAAAAGATCAGAGGCCATATTTTTGGAAAAGTAGGAAATTATTTAAATGAATTTTATGCGGATCACTTGCCTTTTGAATTAACCAATGCGCAGAAAAGGGTGATCAAAGAGATCAGGGCGGACTTTAAATCGGGTCGTCAAATGAACCGCTTGTTACAAGGTGATGTGGGCAGTGGGAAAACCTTGGTGGCCTTAATGAATATGCTGATAGCCATCGATAATGGTTTTCAGGTCTGCCTGATGGCACCCACCGAAATACTTGCCAAGCAGCACTATGCCACACTAACAAATATGCTTGGTAACATGGACATCACCATCGAGTTGCTAACAGGTTCCACGACCCAAAAGGAAAGAACAGTAATTCATGAAAACCTGCAAAATGGTTCATTGCAAATATTAATCGGCACACATGCGGTAATTGAAGATACGGTTCAGTTCCAAAATCTGGGCTTTGTGGTAATTGATGAGCAACATCGTTTTGGTGTTGAGCAGCGCGCGCGATTATGGAGGAAGAACGACATGCCACCGCACATTCTTGTGATGACGGCAACACCCATACCCCGCACGCTAGCCATGACTGTTTACGGAAATCTCGATGTGTCTGTAATTGATGAATTGCCTCCCGGAAGAAAAACTGTGGAGACCTTGCATTATTGGGAGTCAAAACGATTACGTGTATATGGTTTTATGAGGCAGCAGATCAAGGAAGGCAGGCAGATATATGTAGTATTTCCGCTTATTTCTGAATCTGAAAAGCTGGATTTACGAAATTTAATAGAAGGTTTTGAAACCATTGTAAAAGAATTTCCACCACCCGAATACCAGGTAAGCGTGGTGCACGGCAAGCTGAAAAGCAAAGAAAAGGACTTTGAAATGAAGCGTTTTGTTGATGGGGTTACCGATATTATGGTGTCCACTACGGTTATTGAAGTAGGGGTAGATGTGTCCAATGCTTCGGTGATGATCATTGAAAACGCAGAACGTTTCGGACTTTCACAATTGCACCAGCTTAGGGGTCGGGTTGGCCGTGGTGCCGAACAATCATATTGTATCCTCATGTCTGGTAATAAACTGTCAAATGAAGGCCGGAAACGATTGGAGGTGATGGTGGCCACAAATGACGGTTTTAAAATTGCCGAAGCCGACCTTCAATTGCGCGGTCCCGGTGATTTGCAAGGCACCCAGCAATCAGGAGTGCTCGATTTTAAAATAGCCAACCTGGCCAGCGATGGTGAACTTGTTGCCAAAACAAATAAAATTGCGGCACACATCCTGAATAAGGATGACTCACTAGGCCTTCCTGAAAATAAGTTGCTGAAAGAGCAACTGGAATTGATCAGAAAAGGCAGTCAGAATTGGGGTAGAATATCATAATTGAAACAAAACCCGGCGAGTGGGCCTTTGCTCTGAGCGGGTTGAAATTCTGAAACACTAATGATTTCATTCTGAACGCATTTATCCTTACTTTTGCATGTCGTTAATATTATTGAATAAGTAAATGAAAATATCCTACAATTGGCTTAAGCAATACATTGATTTTGAGATCGCTCCAGAAGATTTATCCTCCATACTGACAGACATTGGACTGGAAGTGGAAGGCATGTCAACATTCCAATCGGTTAAAGGTGGCCTCGAAGGTATTGTAATTGGCGAAGTAATAAACTGCGCCAAGCATCCAAATGCCGATAAATTAAGTGTAACAGAAGTAAATATTGGTAGCGATAGACTGTTGCCTATTGTGTGTGGAGCCCCGAATGTCGCTGCCGGACAGAAAGTGTTGGTGGCCACTGTGGGCACAAAATTATTCAGCGGTGATGAATCGTTTACCATCAACAAATCCAAAATAAGGGGTGAAGTATCCGAGGGTATGATCTGTGCCGAAGACGAACTTGGGCTGGGCACATCCCATGATGGTATAATGGTGCTGCCTGCTGAAACAGAAGTGGGTAAAAAAGCCAGTGAATATTTTTTCGTTGAAGAAGATGTGGTATTTGAAATCGGACTTACACCTAACCGTGCCGATGCCACTTCACATATCGGTACTGCCCGTGATTTGGCAGCCACACTCAACAGGATCGAAAATACCCGTAGCTACACATTAAAAATACCACCCATAACGAAGTTTGAAGTGGAAAACAATAAACTGGATATTGATGTAGTTGTAGAAGATACACAAGCCTGTCCCAGGTATACCGGGGTAACGCTTTCGGGTATTAAAGTAGGTGAATCTCCTGACTGGTTGAAGAATAAACTGAATGCTCTTGGCTTAAGGCCCATCAACAATATTGTAGACGTAACAAACTACGTATTGCACGAAACCGGCCAGCCCTTGCACGCATTTGATGCCAAATATATAACAGGGAATAAGGTCGTTGTAAAGAAAATGCTACACGAAACACCTTTTATTACTTTAGATGAAGAAGAAAGAAAGCTGGACGCCGAAGACCTGATGATTTGCAATGCGGATAGCGGCATGTGCATCGCCGGGGTGTTTGGAGGCATTAGGTCAGGTGTAACAGAATCAACGACCGATATTTTCCTGGAAAGTGCGTATTTTGACCCAACGCATATCCGCAAAACCTCCAGAAGGCACATGCTGCAAACTGATGCGTCTTTTAGGTTTGAGCGTGGTGCTGACCCGAATATGACTGAATACGCTTTAAAAAGAGCCATTGTATTGATGCAGGAATTGGCTGGCGGTAAGATTTCTTCAGAAATAAAGGATGTGTATCCAAAGCCGGTTGAAAGGTGGACAGTAGATATTGCTTATGCAGATGTGGACAGGCTGATTGGTAAAACGATTGATAGAAATACCATTAAAGAAATACTGACAGACCTGGATATTGATGTGTTAGAAGAAAATAATGAAGGGTTACAAGTATTAATACCCACATTTAAAGTAGATGTAACCCGCGATGTGGATGTGATCGAGGAAATCCTCAGGATTTATGGCTATAACAATGTCGAATTCAGTGATAAAATATATTCATCGGTCAATCTCAGGCCGAATCCTGATCTTGAGAAACTACAGAATATGATCGCTGATTACCTGGGTTCACAGGGATTATCGGAAATCATGAACAACTCCTTAACCAAATCGGGTTACATTGATCAGTCGGGCATTTACAGCAATAAAAACAGCGTATTTTTGCTCAATCCTTTAAGCCAGGATCTGGATATTTTAAGACAAACGCTATTGTTTGGCGGGCTGGAGGTAGTGGCTTACAATCTGAACCGACAGATGAGCAATGTCAGTCTCTTCGAGTTTGGAACAGTATATCAGATAAAGGAAAAGTATAAGCCTGAAAATGCACTGAATAAATACCATGAAGAAAAGCACCTCATGCTTATGACCAGTGGAATAAAGCAATCGGAGAACTGGAATTCGGAAAAAAGCAAACTGGATGTTTTCGACTTGAAAGCGAAGGTCGAAGGGATATTCGCCAGGCTAGGTATCGATCAAAAACAAGTGGAGTTACAAGAAACGACCAACGCACTTTCGCAATACGCTCTGGGCTATTTCTACAATAATAAATTGCTGGCTGAAACAGGTTCAGTGCATAAAAAGCAACTGAAACAATTTGATATAAAACAGGAAGTATTGTTCGCCATAATCAATTGGGATGGTTTGATAAAATCTTTGCCTAAAGAAGCAAATCAATATGAACCTGTACCAAAATTTCCGGCGGTAAGAAGAGACCTGGCTATGATACTGGACGAAAGTGTTAAGTTCGGGGACCTGAAAAAGGCCGCTTTTAAAACAGAGAGAAAATTATTGAAATCGGTTGGGCTTTTTGATATTTACAAAGGCGACAAGATCCCGGAAGGTAAAAAATCATATGCGATGTCATTTATTCTGCAGGATAATGAAAAAACCCTGAACGACAAAGCAATTGATAAAGCAATGAAAAGAATTCAATCCGAATTTGAGCAAGTATTCAATGCTGATTTACGGTAAATACAATTATCACTATTTTTATAGGAAAAATCACACGAAGGTCATATGGATGTACAGTCAATAAAACAACGATTCGGGATTATTGGGAACTCGCCCATACTCAACCGGGCAATTGATGTGGCTGTCCAGGTGGCACCAACTGATTTAACGGTGCTGATTACTGGAGAAAGTGGAACAGGTAAAGAAGTTTTTCCGAAGATCATCCATCAGATGAGTACCCGTAAACATGGGAATTATATTGCTGTAAACTGTGGCGCCATACCGGAAGGCACCATTGACTCAGAGCTTTTCGGCCATGAAAAAGGTTCATTTACAGGTGCACACGAAGCACGTAAAGGGTATTTTGAGGTTGCCAACGGTGGCACCATTTTTCTGGATGAGATAGCCGAGCTGCCCATTTCAACGCAAGTGAGATTATTAAGGGTATTGGAATCGGGTGAGTTTATGAAAGTGGGCTCTTCAAAAGTAATAAAAACCGATGTACGTGTGGTTGCTGCTACCAATGTATTGTTGCCTGAAGCCATTGAAAAAGGCGAGTTCAGGCAGGACCTCTACTACCGTTTAAATACCGTGCCTATACTTATTCCGCCTTTACGCGATCGTAAAGATGATATCCATCTGCTGTTCAGAAAATTTTCTGCCGATTTTGCTGAAAAGTACCGGATGCCTCCACTGCAATTGACAGAGGATGCGGTTAAAGTCCTTAGAAATTATTACTGGCGCGGCAATGTCAGGCAATTAAAAAATATCACCGAACAAATATCCATCATTGAAAGGGTTAAAGATATTGATGCCCTTACTTTAAAACGATATTTGCCGGATGAAGGGGGCAATGATTTGCCGGTCTTGTATCGGAAGAAAGAAGAAGAGCATATTTCAGAGAGGGAACTTTTGTATAAGGTGCTTTTTGACATGAAGAAGGATATGAATGAGCTTAAGAAGGTGGTGGATAATATGCTTGAAAAAGGAGGGGTGAAGCCATCTGAGCAAACCAAAGCATTGTTGGTAAATGAATATCCCGATAAGGACTTCTATCCACCTCACGAAGATGTGCATATTTCAAGTCCTGAACATGATGATTATGACACCTACGATCATTCTGAAATAATAGAAGAGTCATTGTCGTTACAGGAAAAGGAGAAAGAAATGATTAAAAAGGCTCTGGAAAGGCATAACGGAAAAAGAAAGGATGCTGCAAGTGAACTAGGCATTTCTGAACGGACACTTTATCGTAAAATTAAAGAGTATAATATTAAATAATGAAGCTGAACCAGGCATATAAAGGTTTTCAGGTATTAGCGGTTGTGATACTTATACCGCTGCTGCAGGCTTGTGGGGTATATTCCTTTACTGGTGCATCCATTCCCCCTGAAGCCAAAACAATTTCAGTGCAGTATTTTCCCAATAAAGCGCAATTGGTGGAGCCTACTTTGAGTCCGTTTTTTACTGATAAATTGCGCGATCAGTTTACCAGACAAACCAATCTTGAAATGGTGGACCGAAATGGCGACCTGGCCATCGAAGGTGAAATTACTGATTATAAAACAACACCTGTGGCTATCCAGGGCGATCAGACATCTGCTCTTAACCGACTCTCCATTACAGTGAATGTCAGATTTGTGAATATGTATGAGCCCGATAAGGACTTTGAACAGAAATTTACTTCTTTCCTCGACTACCCATCTGATTCCGACTACAATGCTGTGAAAGACGAATTATTCGAAGGCGTCACAGAAATGTTAACCACCGATATATTTAATAAAGCTGTAATCAACTGGTAAGATGAATAAAGAACAGTTTTATAATTGTTTAAAAGGGAATGATAAGTTACCGCCCGAAGCCATCAGCCAGCTAAGTGAAATAATATACGATTTTCCATATTGCCAGTCGGCCAGGCTGATTTTAACAGGCATGCTGTACAAAGAAAACGATATTCGTTACGAAAAAGAATTGGCAACCACAGCAATATATGCTGGAAACAGGGGCGTGTTGAGAAGGTATATCCATCAAAGAAATATAAAAAGCACGACTCAAATTGTGTTGCCTGATGAACATGCAGACGTGGAAACCAATCAGAAATCGAAAAGCAGCGAAACGACGGAATTAGTTGCAGAAACACCTGATAGAATTACGGAATTAAGAAAGATCGTAGAAGAACGCATCCTTGAAATAGAGGCAAAAGAAAAGAAAAAAACAGCTGATATACCTGAAAAAACAACACCCAACAAAACCAAAGACGATCTGATAGATGAATTCATTATTAATGAACCTAGCATTAGCAGGCAAAAAGGCACTTTCTTCAATCCGGTTACAGCGGCAAAAAAAAGTATGACCGATCAGGAGAATATTATCAGCGAAACACTGGCCCGGATATATATGGAACAGGGATTCGTGGATAAAGCGATTAGTACTTATCAAAAATTAAGTTTGAAATATCCGGAAAAAAGTACTTACTTTGCAGCCCTGATTGAAAAAGCAGAAAAAAAACGTGAATATTAAACATATATAAGATGTATTATTTTATTTCAATATTGATTTTGGTGGTGAGTGTTTTACTCGGACTGATCGTACTGGTACAAAACCCAAAAGGTGGTGGTTTGGCAGCTAACTTTGCCGGAACCGGCTCACAGTTTATGGGCGCAAGGCAAACAGCCGACTTTCTGGAAAAAGCCAGTTGGACACTTGCGGTCGCACTGCTGGTGCTAAGCTTGTCGGCAACCATGATCGTACCAAGAAACATTACAGAAACAGGTATGCAGGATACGCAGCTCAGAGAACAGTTGGACGATGTAAATCAAACAGCGCCAATCGACTTCCAGGCACCTCCGCCACAAGAAGACGAAAATTAAAAAGATCTTTGAATCGAAAAAATGTCAGAATGTCACAACGCTCTGACATTTTTTTTTGTTACAGGCTTTGGCATAAAATATGACTTGTCTTTTCCAAACTTTAAAATTTGAATTATGACAAAAGTAAATATCAAACCGCTGGGAGACCGGGTGGTAATCGCCCCGGCTAAAGCAGAGGAAAAAACGGCTTCTGGAATTATCATCCCTGATACAGCAAAAGAAAAACCACAAAAAGGAACTGTGGTGGCAGTTGCTGTAAACAAAGAAAATCCTTTAACAGTTAAAGTAGGCAACCAGGTGCTTTATGGAAAGTATGCCGGTACCGAAATCAGCATCGATGGTGAAGACTACCTGATTATGAAAGAAGAAGACATCCTTGCAGTTATTTAGAAAATAGAGAAATCAAACAACTAAAATAAAAACATAAAAAAAATGGCAAAAGACATTGTATTTAATCATGAAGCTAGAGAAGCCCTTAAAAAAGGTGTGGATGCGTTAACCAATGCAGTAAAGGTTACTTTGGGTCCTAAAGGAAGAAATGTAATTATCGAAAAATCATACGGTGCCCCCCAGGTAACCAAAGATGGTGTTACTGTAGCCAAAGAAATCGAATTGGAAGACAATATCGAGAACATGGGTGCCCAGATGGTGAAAGAAGTGGCATCGAAAACAAACGATCTTGCCGGCGATGGTACCACAACAGCTACCATTCTCGCGCAGTCTATATTTGTTACCGGACTAAAGAATGTAACCGCCGGAGCCAATCCGATGGATCTGAAAAGAGGTATTGACTTAGCAGTTGCTGCGGTTATTGGCTCATTGAAAAAGCAATCGAAAGAAGTGGGTGATAGCAATGAAATGATCGAGCAAGTAGCTTCTATTTCAGCAAATAACGACCATACCATTGGTAAATTGATCGCTGAAGCGATGAAAAAAGTGAAAAAAGAAGGAGTGATCACAGTTGAAGAAGCCAAAGGAATAGATACGTATGTGGACGTTGTTGAAGGTATGCAATTCGACAGGGGTTATATTTCTCCTTATTTCGTTACCAACGCTGAAAAAATGGAAGCTGTATACGAAACACCTTTTATCTTAATTTATGACAAGAAAATTTCTGTGATGAAAGATCTGCTTCCTATATTGGAAAAAGCAGCTCAAACAGGCCGTCCCCTTATTATCATTGCTGAAGATGTGGAAGGCGAAGCACTGGCAACTTTAGTGGTGAACCGTTTACGTGGTTCGTTAAAAGTAGCTGCCGTAAAAGCTCCTGGGTTTGGCGATAGAAGGAAAGAAATGCTGGAAGATATAGCCATTCTTACCGGTGGTGTAGTTGTTTCTGAAGAAAAAGGTTATAAACTGGAAGACACCACGCTGGATATGCTGGGAGAAGCTGAAAAAATTACCATCGATAAGGAAAATACGACAATCGTAAGTGGAAAAGGTGAAAAAGATAACATTACGGCACGTGTGAGCCAGATCAAAGCCCTAATTGAATCTACCACATCTGACTATGATAAGGAAAAATTACAGGAACGTCTCGCTAAATTAGCAGGAGGTGTAGCCGTAATTTATGTAGGTGCTGCCAGCGAAGTGGAACTGAAAGAGAAGAAAGACCGTTTTGATGATGCCCTAGCTGCAACCAGAGCTGCTATTGAAGAAGGCATTATCCCTGGTGGTGGTGTAGGATTCCTGCGTGCTATTGCAAGCCTGGAAAAATTAAAGGCAGAAAATGAAGATCAGGAAACAGGCATTGCTATTATTAAAAGAGCCCTCGAAGAGCCATTGCGTCAGATCGTTGAAAATGCAGGCCTTGAAGGTTCAGTTGTCGTGAACAAAGTAAAAGAAGGAAAAGGTGATTTTGGTTTCAATGCCAGGACTGAGATTTACGAGAACCTGTATAAAGCAGGTGTAATCGATCCTACGAAAGTAACAAGGATTGCACTTGAGAATGCGGCATCTATTTCGGGCATGTTATTAACAACCGAATGTGTGTTGGCTGAACATAAAGATGAAAATGCACCTGCTCCTGCCATGCCTCCAATGGGCGGCGGCATGCCGGGAATGATGTAGAATCATCAAGTCATAAATTATATGAAAAGAGAGACCTGTCAGCATTGGCGGGTCTTTTTTACTTTTAACTTATTTTTTTGAACTTAATCCTGAATCAACACTTCATTATTAATCTTAACTTTGCCACAATTTGAAAAATATAACGATGAAAATAAGTATCAGCATCTTGCTCATCCTTTTTGGATTTGCCCTGACAGCTCAAAACAGTGCTTCAAGATACCCGGTAAATCCTGAAACCGGCCAGATTGAATATCAAGAAGTGGTAGACGAGAATGGTACCCAAGAAGATCTTTTTAACCGTTCTATATATTGGTTAAATGATTATTATAAAGACCCAACCAGGGTTACTTCAGTAAGAGATATCGAAACCGGAAAAATTGTTGGTCAGCATCGGTTCCGGATTTATTATACAGACGATGACGGCAACAAAATTGCTGCGGGAATGATTGGTTACGATTTTATGATTGAATTTAAACAGGACCGCTACCGCTATACGCTGAACAATTTTCTGTTAAAGTCTGCGACCCGGCAGCCGGTTGAAAAATGGCTGGATAAAACCGATCCGGCTTATGATGTTCGATGGAATGAATACCTGGATCAAATTGCTGAGTATGCTAAAAACTGGAGCAGTACATTGAAAGAAAAAATGAAACCGGAACCTGAAAAAGCACCGGACGAATGGTAACATACCGCATGAATATTTAGCGCGTAAAAAATGCCCAGAAGAAGGAAACGTGATATTATCATCAAAGGTTTTTCTAAACTTTTGAAGGAAGACAAGCTCAAAATTGTCGCCGAGTTGATGGATAAGCAGGTGGAGAGCATGGAGCTTATGAAAAGCTTCTGGCATAGTGACAACTCCGTCCAGAAAATCTTCGATGAATTCAGTGAAAATACTATCTCCAACTTTTACATTCCTTATGGAGTGGCCCCTAATGTAATTGTAAACGACATAAACTATCTCGTACCGCTGGTTATTGAGGAAAGTTCCGTGGTGGCGGCAGCCTCGTCCAGTGCCAAATTCTGGTCGGAAAGAGGCGGTTTTAAGGCCGAAGTAATTGATGTGATCAAAATAGGCCAGGTACACTTTACCTGGAAAGGTGATAAACAGAAACTTGTATCTGTATTTAATGAGCTGAAACTATACCTGCGTGATTCTGTGAGAGAAATTACAGCCAATATGGAAGCCCGCGGTGGCGGTGTCATCGATTTTGAATTGATCGATATGACCCATGATATTGAAGGGTACTACCAGTTGCGGGTTTCATTCAACACAGTCAATTCAATGGGGGCCAATTTCATCAATTCGTGTCTCGAAGAGTTCGCAGTAGCTCTGCAATCTTTTTTCCGTGAGAATGAGATTTTTGAAGGACCGGAACAGGAAACCTATATCATTATGTCCATTTTGTCGAATTACACACCCGAATGCCTTGTAAAGGCCTGGGTTGAATGTGACTATGAAGAATTAGATGAGGTTGATGAAAATATGTCGGGTGAAGAATTTGCACAAAAATTCCAGCATGCTGTCCATATAGCCGAAATTGATGTGTACCGCGCCACCACCCATAACAAAGGTATTTTTAATGGTATTGATGCGGTTGCCATCGCCACCGGGAATGATTTCAGGGCCATTGAAGCTGCAGGACATACTTACGCTTCAAGAAGTGGCAAATACAAAAGCCTGACAAGTGTGGAGCTGAAAGATGGAAAATTTAAATATACCCTTTCGTTGCCTTTGGCTATGGGAACTGTAGGAGGCTTAACATCACTGCATCCATTGGCAAAACACTCTCTCGAAATGCTGGGTAAACCTTCTGCCGAAGAACTGATGATGATCACTGCGTCCGTCGGGCTTGCAAATAATTTTTCAGCA
>JAZBOW010000352.1:0-3529 GCA_036351335.1 Bacteroidales bacterium
AACTACTAAATCACCTCCCTCATCAACATATGAAAGTCCTCTTTTTTTGAACTCATCATTAAAGGCAGTTTCAATTCGTCTTTTATCGATGTCATTCAACAATTTATCGCTATTATTGGCCCAACCATAGTATTCAAAGCTTTTAAATTGGGAGAAGTCAACTGATTTATCAACATCAGAAGTTACTGTTATGCCTGAGCAACCATAAAGGAAGAGGGCTGCCAGACTCAAAATAAATAATGTTTTTTTCATTGTGTAGTAATTAATAATATGTAATGATTTTGATTCAAAGATAATACTCTTTGTTTTCATTTTCCAAATATGATAAATATGAAACGATAATAATTGTTGAATATGAAATGTTTACAATACCAAAATTTTAGTATTCATCCCAACTCTTTACTGTCAATTCTCCTTTTTTATAACGACTTATGGCGTAAATAAAAGCACTGGCGAGCCGGGCATTTGTTATGAGAGGAATATTATAATCAACAGCGGCCCTGCGTATAGTGTAATCATTATTTAATTCATTTTGACTAAGATCTTTTGGGATGTTAATCACCAAATCAATTTGCTTATTTTTTAGCATATTGAAAGCATTGGGTTGTTGATTAACATCAGGCCAGTGAACCATTGTTAACTTAATGCCATTTTTCTCAAAGAAATCACATGTCCCTTTGGTGCCAAAAAGTTTGTAACCATTGTCAATTAATATCCGGCCGCTTTCGAGCAACTCAGTTTTTGAGCGCATAGGGCCTGAAGAAATGAGGATATTTTTTTCCGGTATTCTGTACCCTACTGAGAGCATTGATTTCAGTATTGCCTCGTAATAATCATCGCCTATGCAGCCTACTTCACCAGTTGAAGCCATATCAACTCCCAGTATAGGATCAGCCATGCTTAATCGTGAAAATGAAAATTGAGAAGCTTTCACACCGATATGATCAATATCAAATAGTGTTTTATTTGGCTTTTCCACTTTTTCACCAAGCATAATACGAGTGGCATAATCAATAAAATTTGTTTTGAGCACTTTGGACACGAACGGAAAGCTTCGGGAAGCTCGCAGGTTACATTCAATCACTTTAATATCATTGTCTTTGGCCAGGAATTGAATATTAAATGGTCCGCTGATATGCATTTCTTCAGCAATTTTCCGGCTTATTTTCTTGATCCTTCTCAATGTTTCCACATATACTTTCTGTGGTGGAAACATGATCGTAGCATCACCTGAATGCACGCCGGCAAATTCAATATGTTCCGAGATAGCGTAAACGATGATTTCACCGTTATCGGCAACGGCATCCATTTCAATTTCTTTCGCATCCATTAAAAATTTGGATACCACTACAGGATATTGTTTTGAAACCTGTGTGGCCAGGTTCAGAAAATGTTCCAGTTCTTCTTTGTTCGAAACAACATTCATGGCAGCTCCTGAAAGCACGTAAGAGGGTCTTATGAGCACCGGAAATCCTACTTTTTCAGTGAATTCAAAAATATCTTCAATGCTACTTAGTTCTCTCCATTCTGGTTGATCAACACCGATCTTATCCAGCATATCTGAGAATTTATGCCTGTTTTCTGCCCGGTCAATGAAGTCTGGAGAAGTGCCAAGTATATGAACATCCTGTCGGTGCAATCGCATGGCCAAACTGTTTGGAATTTGTCCGCCTGTTGAAACAATTACACCAAAGGGGATTTCTAGATCAGCAATATCCATCACGCGTTCAAAACTCAGCTCATCAAAATAGAGCCGATCGCAAGTATCGTAATCGGTACTAACTGTTTCGGGGTTATAATTGATCATAATGGAACGATAGTTTTTCTTCTTTATCGTTTGAAGTGCATTCACACATGACCAGTCGAATTCGACGCTACTTCCAATACGGTAAGCCCCAGATCCAAGCACAATAACTGACTTATTATCTTTCTCAAAAGCAATGTCATGTTCCTCACCATGATAGGTCAAATACAAATAGTTGGTAACGGCAGGATGTTCAGCAGCTAACGTATCGATTTGCTTTACTGACGGTAAGATGTTCCTGGATTTCCTGTAATTCCTGATTTGGATGATCTCATTATCTGTGGTACCAATTTCGTGCTTCTTTAAAACCAAACGGGCAATCTGAAAGTCAGAAAACCCCTGTTTTTTAACATGCCAAAGAAAATCATCAGGAATGGAATTAAAATCATTGTAATTTACCAATTCATCTTCAGTTTCTATGATATTCCAAAGTTTCTCCAGAAACCATCGGTCAATCTTAGTTAATTGGTACACATCCTCAACACTGTATCCTTTTTTAAAAGCGGATGCGATGACAAATATTCGTTTGTCGGTAGGATTATTAAGTTCATATTCAATATCATCAATAACTAATTCCTTATTTCCAACAAAACCATGCATGCCCAGTCCCACCATTCGCAGTCCTTTTTGGATGGCTTCTTCAAAACTTCTTCCGATGGCCATTATTTCGCCCACACTCTTCATGCTCGAACCAATTTCCTCCGAAACGCCCATGAATTTATTCAAATCCCAACGGGGAATTTTAACCACCAGGTAGTCAAGTGCCGGTTCAAAAAAAGCAGTGGTGGTTTTGGTTACACTATTTTTTAATTCATGTAATCCATAACCCAGCGCCAGTTTAGCAGCAACAAATGCCAGAGGATACCCGGTGGCTTTTGAAGCCAACGCACTGGAGCGTGACAATCGTGCATTGACTTCAATTACCCGATAATCTTCCGAGAAAGGATCCAACGCGTATTGCAC
This sequence comes from Bacteroidales bacterium, assembly GCA_036351335.1. Lineage (GTDB taxonomy): Bacteria > Bacteroidota > Bacteroidia > Bacteroidales > F082 > UBA4459. The sequence continues at coordinate 2,768 of JAZBOW010000352.1, forward strand.
ATTGCATTCGCCTACTATCCCAATTGATTTTACAATGTCGATCGAGAGTTTTCTTAATTTATGATATTCACGGTTGGTGAGCGTTTGTGAAGGTGCTACAACAATGCTTTCACCTGTGTGAATCCCTAATGGATCGAAATTTTCCATATTACACACCGTGATGCAATTGTCATATTTATCACGGACTACCTCATATTCCACCTCTTTCCAGCCTTTTAATGATTCTTCCACCAGGATTTGCCCTGAATATGAGAATGCTTTGGATGCCAATTTCTCCAATTCCTCATTATTTGAGCAAAAGCCACTGCCCTGGCCACCCAATGTAAATGCAGCTCTTACAATTACCGGGTATCCAATAGCCATTGCCGCTTTTATAGCATCTTTGATATTTGTTACGGCTACTGATTTCGGTGTTTTAACGTCAATTGATCTCAATTTGTCGGCAAATTTTTCACGGTCTTCAGTTTCCATGATGGCTTCGACAGAAGTTCCTAAAACCTGAATATTGTATTTTTTCAGGATGCCGCTTTCAAACAATGCCACACCACAATTCAATGCTGTTTGGCCTCCAAAAGCCAATAATATTCCCTGTGGCTTTTCTTTTTGAATGATTCTTTCAACGAAATAGGGGGTTACAGGTAAAAAATAAATTTTGTCGGCTATGTCTTCGGAAGTTTGAACCGTGGCGATATTTGGATTGACCAGCACGGTTATAATACCTTCTTCTTTCAAAGCTTTTAAAGCCTGGGAACCACTGTAGTC
>JAZBOW010000353.1:0-6200 GCA_036351335.1 Bacteroidales bacterium
ACCGGAAGTCGCTTTTTTCGATATCCATGATGATATGGACCTGGCCGAAGATATGCTGAAATACGTAATCCGATACGCGCTGGACAATTGCATGGATGACCTCGAATTTTTAAGCAAAAGGCTTCAGGAAGAAGAAAAAAGCAAGAAACAGGAAGATCGTTCAATGGAGTTGATCGAAAAATTACAATTTGTTTTGAACGATGACTTTGTTCGCATTACCTATACCGAAGCCATTGATATTCTTCGTAATTCCAAACCCAATAAAAAGAAAAAGTTCCAGTACCTGATTGAAGAATGGGGCGCCGACCTGCAATCAGAACATGAAAGATACCTGGTAGAAAAACATTTTAAAAAGCCGGTTATACTTACTGACTACCCAAAAAGCATTAAAGCTTTTTATATGAAGCAAAATGATGATGGGAAAACAGTGCGGGCGATGGATGTGTTGTTCCCGCAAATTGGTGAAATTATCGGTGGTTCTCAAAGGGAAGAAGACTACGATAAATTGTATACTAGAATGAAAGAAATGGATATTCCTGAAGAATCCATGTGGTGGTATCTTGAAACCCGGAAATTCGGCACTGTTCCTCATGCGGGTTTCGGATTGGGTTTTGAACGATTAATTCTGTTTCTGACTGGGATGGGCAATATCCGTGATGTGATTCCATTTCCACGAACTCCATTCAACCTCGAATTTTAATTATAACTTTTTGGAAAGTATTTTTAACCCAAAGAAAAACAATTAGTTAAATTGTATTTCGGTTGTTTAAATTTGGTTAAAAAAATATGACTTTTAGCATTATCCAAAATTGTGCCATAACAAAATCTTTGTTACATTTGTAAGAACAGTATTGGTATTTTATAGTATGCTAAATCAACGGTTACAACAGAAACTCTTACAAAAGCTGTCTCCTCAGCAAATACTGCTGATGAAACTGCTTCAGATACCTGCTGTTGGTTTGGAGCAAAGGATAAAACAGGAGATTGAAGAAAATCCGGCACTGGAAGTGGAAAACGAAGAGGCTGATGAACAGAACAGAGACGAAGACCAGGATAAGGAAGATGAAGATGATTATGATGGAGATGATGAAATTACTGTTGACAAAGAGGAAGAGTTCAGTCTGGATGATTATATGCAGGATGAAGATGACACCCCCCTTTACAAGCTAAAAACAAACAACTATAGTGCTGATGATGAACACCGGGAAATGCCGGTTGTTTCAAGTTTTAGTTTCCACGAAATTTTAACGCAGCAATTAGGTCTCAGGCACCTGGGAGAACATAAATTTAAAATTGGTCAGTATATCATTGGTAATATTGACGATTCAGGTTACCTTGAACGATCAACAGATTCGATAGTTGATGACCTGGCATTCACTCAAAATGTTACCACATCAAAAAAGGAAGTAGAAGAAGTGTTGAGCATTATTCAGGAACTTGACCCCGCGGGCGTCGGTGCACGAAACCTGCAGGAATGTTTGCTGATTCAATTACGGCGCAAGCAGAATGAAATACCGAGCGCCACACTTGAACTCTCTATAAAAATTATTAACAGGTTTTTTAATGAATTTACTAAGAAGCATTACAGTAAAATCATGAAAAGAGCTGAAATAAGCGAAGAACAGTTGAAAGAGGCGATTGATGAAATCCTGAAGCTAAACCCAAAACCAGGTAATTCATTGAGCGAATCTGTTAAAACCAATCATTATATCATACCTGACTTTACCATCAGGAATACCAGCGGCACCCTTGAATTATCTTTGAATTCGTGGAATACACCCGATATCAGGGTGAGCTCTACTTATGCTGGAATGATCAAGGACCTAAGTAAACAAAAGCGAAGTAAGAAACAGCGGGAAGCCTATTCTTTTATCAAGCAAAAAGTGGACTCAGCCAAATGGTTTATTGAAGCGATCAGGCAGCGACAAAATACACTGTTCTCCACCATGGAAGCCATCATGAATTACCAGTATGAATATTTTAAAACTGGTGACGAAACGCTTCTTAGGCCAATGATTCTGAAAGATATAGCGGAAATGGTGCATTTAGATATTTCTACCATTTCAAGGGTCGCCAACAGCAAATATGTACAAACAGCTTTTGGAACATTTCTTTTAAAAAGTTTCTTCTCTGAATCGATGCAGAATGAAGATGGCGAGGAGGTTTCAACCCGCGAGATCAAAACGATCCTCAAACAGATTATTGAAGCAGAAGATAAAGCTAAACCTTTAACAGATGAACACCTGACCAGGTTGCTTAAAGAAAAAGGTTACCCCATTGCCAGGCGAACGGTTGCCAAATACCGCGAACAACTTTCGATTCCTGTAGCAAGACTCAGAAAAGAATTGTAACTGATGGGTAACAAAATTGCCAAACTCCTCTCCGTTTTATTTCATCCTTTATTGATGCCCACTTATGCCATTTTGATCCTGTTCAATATCAATAGCCACTATTTGAATGTGCTGCCTTTTGACTACAAGTTAATATTGTTGGGATTTGTTTTTATTTTCACTTTCATTTTGCCAGCGGTATCCATGTTTTTTATGGTAAAATTGAAATTAGTTGAAAGTATTAAAATGCATTCCAGTAAAGAAAGACCCATTCCCCTGATTATCGTGTCCCTCTTTTTTTATGCAACATATCGCATTTTCCGTGAGTTGCCGGTAGATACAATTTTTACCATGTTTATGCTGGGGGCAACCGTATTGGTTTTATTGAGTTTACTGATCAATTATTTTCATAAAATATCGCTTCACATGATGGCTTTGGGAGGATTGATGGCCACGATTATTGGGTTTTCTTTTTTAATTCATCAGGATATACGAATATATCTCTTCCTTATTATATTCATATCCGGTATTACTGGAACAGCGCGCTTAAAGTTAGACGCTCACACACCATCTCAGGTTTATACAGGATTTTTATTGGGCGCTTCTGTTATGCTCGGGTTGTTTTGGTTTATATAATTTATAAACTCCAATAGTTAGCGGAAGAACGGCGGGTTGCGGCCATTTCTTTTTAAGGTTTTTTGTTATCTTCGAACCCCCTATAACCAGTCAAGCCGTGAAAGACTTCAATATCCATAACCCACAAATACAACTTGCCAACGATTTTGTGCAGTATACCGACCGTCATATATTTCTTACCGGTAAAGCAGGTACGGGTAAAACCACTTTCTTGCATCGCCTTAAGGAGCAAATGCCTAAGCGGATGATTGTGGTGGCGCCCACCGGTGTGGCAGCCATCAATGCACGTGGCGTCACCATTCACTCGTTTTTCCAGGTATCATTTGGCCCGCAGGTACCCGGTTATTCAGGAGTAGAACAGCAGGGTTTTAAAAGGTTCAGCAAAGAGAAAAGAAATATCATAAAAAGCCTCGATCTGTTAGTAATTGACGAGATCAGCATGGTAAGGGCCGATTTACTGGATAGCATTGATGAGACTTTGCGACGATTCAGAAACAACAACGAGCCATTTGGTGGCGTACAATTACTGATGATCGGCGACCTGCAACAACTTGCTCCCGTTGTTAAAGAAGATGAATGGCAATTGCTGCGAAATCATTATGAAACTGCTTTCTTTTTTGGCAGCAAGGCGCTTCGGAAAACAAATTATCTGACCATTATCCTGCATCATGTGTACCGACAGAGCGACCAGCATTTTATTGGTTTGCTAAATAAAATTCGCGATAATCGCATTGATGCGGAAGTAATTGAAGGACTTAACAAAAGATACCGTCCCGATTTTGATCCTGATGACGAAAATTATATCATCCTAACAACGCATAATGCAAAGGCAAGACAGGTAAACGAGCGTAAATTAAAAAAGCTAAAGAAAAAGAAGGTCTGTTTTACCGCGGAGGTCAATGGAAATTTTCCTGAATATACATATCCAACGGATGTGGACATGGAGCTTAAAACAGGCGCCCAGGTGATGTTTGTTAAAAATGACCCCAATCCGGAAAAAAGATATTTTAATGGAAAAATAGGAACAATCATCGATTTTGAAGACGAGCAAGTGGTAGTAGATTGCCCTGAAGATGAAGAGCCTGTTTACGTATCGCCGGTGGAATGGCAAAATATTAAATACAGCATTGAAGTAGACTCCAAAGAAATTAAAGAGACAGTTGAGGGTACATTTACCCAAATACCTTTAAAACTTGCCTGGGCAATTACCATCCATAAAAGCCAGGGTTTAACTTTCGAAAAGGCGATTATTGATTCGGAACAGGCTTTTGCGCATGGGCAGGTGTATGTGGCCCTCAGCAGGTGCCGTTCGTTGGAAGGCTTAATATTGAGTTCGCCCTTTTCGCCCAATAGCCTTAAGACAGATAAAACCATTGATGGTTTCAGTAAAAATGCTGAAGCACACCCACCCGGAATGGCCGAAATGGAAGCGTCAAAAAGGGCATACCAGAAAAATTTATTATTTGACTTGTTCAACTTTACACAATTGCTAAAAAGCACGTATTATTTTCAGAAAGTACTTAAAGAAAATCCACAAAGTTATCAATCTGATCAAAAAGAAGCACTCCAAAATCTTGACAAACCCTTTCGTGCTGAAGTAGTTAATGTTTCAGAAAAGTTTAAACATCAGATTATAGATCTCTTAAACTTAAATAATGATGTTGAGAATAATGAGGATTTGCAACAGCGGATCATGCAAGCATCTATCTATTTTTCAGATAAAATTAAACAGAATATTGTCGCTCCAATTGCAGATTTTACGATAGAAACAGACAATAAAGAAATAAAAAAAACTATTAGCAATGCAGAAGAAAGGTTGAGAGAAGAATCTGCCTTTAAATTATCCTGCCTCCATGCTGTCAAAGATGGATTTATTGTGAGGGATTACCTTTCGGAGCGGGCAAAAGCATCGATGGAGGACACGTCTAAAAAATATACATCAAAGCGTTCAAAACCATCAGTAAGCAAGGAAGTTAACAACGCAAAATTATATGCGAAACTAAAGGATTGGCGGAATGAGAAGGCTACTGAACTGGGTTTACCTCACTATATGATTTTACCCATCAAGTCGATGCGGGCGTTGAGTAATCAGTTGCCTTCCAATCACGCCGAATTAAAACTGGTACATGGATTTGGAAAGAAGAAACTGGAAAATTTCGGAGATGAATTACTAGAACTTCTGAATGAATACCGGGAAAACCACGAAATTGTTGCTTCAGCAACGCCAAAGCCAGGTAAGAAAAAAACCAAAAAGCACACGCATCTCATCAGTCTTGAACTTTGGCAACGGCATAAAGACATTGAAAAAGTTGCCAAAGAACGGGGTATGGTTATTTCGACTATAGAAGGCCACCTGGCTCAATTGATCAGTAAGGGTGAATTGCCGGTTTCTGATTTTGTAAGTGACGGAAAGGTGAAACAAATTTCTTCGTTTTTTGAGAAAAATAGGCAACATTCATTGAGTGAAGCAAAGCAAGCACTTGGAGAGAAATACAGCTACTCTGAATTACGGTTTGTGCAGCATCATTTGATATTTTTCGACAAGGATTAAAAGTCAACTTAATCTGTTGTCAGTAAAAAATGGTCAGTAAACGATTAAAATTAACCCGTTGAGAGCATGGCCACTCAGCGGGTTTTGCATTTTAGCTTTTTATTGCCTTTATTTCTTCAGTCAATTGTGGAATAACTTTAAAGAGATCGCCAACAATACCATAATCGGCAGCTTCAAAAATCGGAGCTTCAGCATCTTTATTTACTGCTACAATCACTTTTGACGAGTTCACGCCACCCAGGTGCTGGATAGCTCCTGAAATTCCGAATGCGAAATACAGGTTAGGCGCAATGATTTTCCCGGTCTGTCCTACATGTTCCTCATGGCCGCGCCAGCCTTCGTCCGAAACAGGTCGCGAGCAAGCCATACCTGCTCCCAGCACATCTGCCAACCCTTCTAAAATACCCCAGTTTTCGGGTCCTTTGAATCCACGTCCGCCTGAAACAACTATTTCAGCATCGGTAAGAAGCACTTTGCCGGTTACTTTGTTGGTTTCATTAACGGTAGTTGAGAAAACATCGTCAGAAACACCCGCATCAAATGATTCGATAGCGGCATTATTATCCGTTTCGATCAACTCGAATGAATTTTGAGCCAGCGTTAATATCTTAATACCGGCATGAATCTGAATATTGGCAAACGCTTTACCCGTAAATACTTTCTTTTTAACAATAAAGGGATCA
>JAZBOW010000354.1:0-2422 GCA_036351335.1 Bacteroidales bacterium
CAGATAAGCATCCACGTGCTGGGGTTGACCGTTACTTATATCTATATTCAATTCTCCCATCACCTGTTTGGCTTTCGGGTGCACTTCTGTGGATGGTGAGGTGCCCGCAGAATACACTTCTAATTCGCTGTCGAATGATTTTAAAAAACCTTCAGCCATCTGGCTTCGACAGGAATTTCCGGTACATAAGATGAGTATTTTTATTTTATTTTTCAACGGCATTTCTATTATTTATTTGCTGATGGCTTATTGTTAACTATAAGTAAATGATGTAGATATAATAGATTCCCACGGCAATAAATAAGAGTGCTACTATTTTTCTAAACCATTTTTCAAACAACTTTACTTTGTTATACGTTTTGCTAACGCCTGAAACTGTGTAAGCGAGCAGCCATGCAAACAAAATAACAGGAATACCTGTTGCCAGTGCAAAAACAACAGCAAGTAGAGCACCTTCTGTTGCACTGATGGTTAAGGGAATCAGTATGCCGAAATACAAAACACCGCTATAAGGACAGAAGGCCAAAGCAAATACAACACCCAGTAGAAAAACATCCCAATAATTACCGAAGCCCTTTTTACCCATTTTTTCAGTCATTCGGGAAAATCCCGGAAAATTAAGTTTGAAAACATTGAGTATAAACAAGCCAATAATGATCATCAGCGGGCCGATGAATTTTTCACCGTATACCTGGAAAAAACTTTTTATGGCGAACTGATCAGCACTGTATATAAGGATAACAGCTAAGATTGTGTATGAAAATACCCTTCCGAGCGTGTACACGATTCCGTTCACAAATACACGATGCTTGTTTTCCAGATTCTTGCCGATATAACCAACGGCCGTAATGTTTGTGGCCAGCGGACAAGGACTGATGGCCGTCATCAATCCAAGTATCAAAGCTGTCAATAACGGAAAGGAAGAATTATCCAATAAATTAGTGAGAAATTCCACGACGTTTTAATTGTCTCCGATAAATTGCTTGATTTTCTTTTTAAACTTTTCAGGATTGGATCGTGCATACATAAAAGCATCGTTTGTGAAGTCCTTTTTTTCACCATCTTTTATGAACAGCAATGTTTGACCTGAAATTTCAAACTTTTTTGCAAGTGATTCATTTTCATCATCTTCAATGTTCATTGATTGAAAGATGATCTCACCATTTTTCATTTCTTCAGGATAGGTTTCTTCAAGTGTTTCTTTGGTAACCGACTCAACAGCCTGACAGGTGGCACACCTGCGCGTATTGTGAAAATAATACACTTCTACCTTTGTTGTCGCAATGCTTTGTTCCTCGTTTACAGATGTATTTTGAGCTTGAATATTTGCTGAACCCATGAGAAGCACACAGATGAATAAATAATAATAGTTTTTCATTGATTTCATTTATTGAGTTAATAATTCTTTTAATTCTTTGGAAGTGGGTACGCGGCCACTTATAACAACTTTATCGTCAATTACCAGGCCGGGGGTGCGCATAACGCCATATTCCATAATCTTCATGATGTCTTCTTCTTTCGTTACTATGGCATCTATCCCCAATTCTTTAACCGTATCTTTGGTTGCTTTTTCCAGGGCTTTGCATGTTGGGCAGCCGGTTCCCAATACTTTAATAACCATCATATTAAATTTTATATTTCGCTGTTCGCAAAAATACGAACAAATAGATAAAAAACAATCTTATTCACCAAGAAATTTTTTGTAAAAATTACGGGCTTCTTCCCAGTTTTCTCTATTCAGGCAATATTTAATTCTGGGCGCTTCAATTTCACCCTGAATTAATCCCGCATCCTTTAATTCTTTTAGATGTTGCGAAAGGGTGGATTTGGCAATAGGCAAAACTTCACTTAGATCACCACTGTAACAGCAATTTTGATTTGAAAGAGTGGTCAGGATATACATTCTGATGGGATGTCCCATGGCTTTTGCATACCTGGCAAACTTTTTCTGATCTTCTGTGATAATGTCTTTCATTCAATTCGTTAATTTACGAACAAAAATAGTGATATTCCTGACTTGGTATACGTCTTATTGTCATTTTATAATCTTGTATTTCAAATGAATTCAATTCATTACTTTTACACGTTTTAAAAAACATTAGTAAAATAATTAACACAAATGATGCGATTTCTTAGCTTATTATTATTCGTTTCCTTAGGTATATCTTCACTGTATGCCCAAAATCATCCATTGCCAATTGAGATTAAGCAAGCTTATAAAAACGGCACACGCGCTCCTTCCGGTTATCCCGGTCAGAATTACTGGCAAAATCACGCAAAATATGAAATAGATGTGAGGCTGCTCCTTAGCGAGAAAATACTCAAAGGAGAAGAAAAGGTGACCTATTTCAATAACAGTCCGGATACATTGGATAGAATTGTAATACGTCTGTATCAAAATATTTATAAAAAAGGTAATCCA
>JAZBOW010000355.1:0-2012 GCA_036351335.1 Bacteroidales bacterium
AATACTGTTGATTGAGTTAAGAAAGTTTTGATTATTCTTTAAGTTGCTAACTGATTTTAGTTCGACATAATGCATGCAAAAATCATGCAGAATCAGATAGTTATGTTGTGACTGAGTAATATCGGTAGGTTATCCCTTTAAAAGGAATTATTATCAAAGGGTATTGTAAATTAAATTACATAAAATTAGGTAATTTATTTCATGCCAATTAAAACTTAATGTCGAGAGAAAGGTATGGTGGGTTTGTTGGCTAGTGAATAGTGTAACGGGGTGATTGCGAATTTTGTAACGGGATCTGAACTCATAAATTCAGCGTTCCGTTCCGCCCTAGCCCCTGGTGCATGTCCCCATTGATGTCGGTTTCACCCAAACCTGGGATGACATCAATGGGGACATGCACCAGGGAAAACCGATACACTATTTACAAATTATCCCATTACAAAATTCACTAGCGTATACCCCAGGGTTCCCCATTCACCCACCTTTTTATTACTACAATATAGTAGTATTTAGTAAATTGTTGACATTGATGACAAAATCGAATTGGTGTATGGATTATTAACCACCATCTCTTTTAGCCCGGAAGCGAAACGCTGATTAACCTCTCACTCGACTATTGATCTTATTCGGAATATCATTCTGAACTGAGTCTCATCCCGAATCGAAATTCACCTAAAGGATTATCAAAAGATGCCGATGTGAAAGCCTCAGAGGTGTTTTATGCCCTTTTGACGTTTTGTTAATTAGCTTTGCATTTTGTCAAATCTTTTTGCAACTCACATTTATCAATTAATATAGAATGAAAGTGAAAGGAAAGTAAAATGATAAAAGAGCAGTCAATTGGCAATAATGAAATATTCATGACTGAAGAAAAAAGGCTTGAAGGATTAGGCGGTTGGCTAATTAGTGTTAAAGGAGGAATAATTTTCAACCCACTATTTATCATTATTCAAACATTTCTAATTTGTTCGGGATTATTCTCTGATGGCAATTGGGAATTGCTGACCAATCCAGGCTCCTATGCATACAATCAATTTTGGGAAACTATTCTGATAGGTGAAATATCAGTTAACTGTGGATTTGTTGTTCTTTGGATATACACAGGCTATCTGTTCTTCAAAAAAAAAGCATTATTTCCCAGGTGTTTCATCGGTATATTGTTATTTGGTTTTTTCTATAGTCTAATAGATGCACTTGCAGTCAAGGCAGTACTTCCAAACGAGCCAATATTCAATCCAGATACCACCAGGGATTTAGTTCAATCTTTTATTCAAATATTGATATGGGTTCCATATATGCTCAAATCAAAACGAGTGAAGGTAACATTTGTTAATTAAATAGTTCAAGTGCGAGAGTGATACTGGCTTTAACTTCAGTGAAGACTATCATTAAAACGGTTAGGTAAGAGATTCAGATTTTATGAGGATTTGCCTGTTAAGAGGCTCAGTGTGAGGTAAAATCTTGCCGCAGCACTTAAATCGAAGCATTGGAAGTTCCATATATGCGCTTCTCGAAAATTTCATTTTTATTTCTCTTATGCATCATGGGTTGGCCAAAAGTTGCGATTGCGCAGTTAGATCCGTTTTTTGAATGCTCAAAAGAGGCAGCTGAGTTTATTCAAAAGGGTGATATTTATAGAGCAGAACAAGCGGCGAAAAAAGCTCTGGCCGAGGCTGAAAACGCCTTTTGGTTCAAGGATTCACAAATCGATGCGTGTTTAGGGTTACTCACAATTGTTTGCTTTAACGCAGGCAAGTTTGCGGAGGCCGAAAAAATGGGTAGGCGCATGCTCAAGCGATTTGAGAAGAAATATGGTGAGCAGCATGCTGAAACGGCAGCCGCTATGTCGATTCTTGCCAATGTGCTGGTTCGGCAAGGAAAGCTTTCGGAATCTGAACAGCTTCTGCGCTCATCTATTTCAATTAAACAAGAGGCCTTTGGACGAAACAGCCCATTCCTCGCAACGGCCGAGATGAATTTGGCGACCGTTCTTCGACAACGAGGAAAGCTGG
>JAZBOW010000356.1:0-2249 GCA_036351335.1 Bacteroidales bacterium
GCCCTGCATGGCAATGGCGGCGATGGTCGTAAATGCAGCATGCTCGGGCTTCACATGCTTTTGTATTTTCACACAGAGCATTTCAGGAACGACCACCACATCTGCATGGGAAGCGGTGGCGCCGCCACAGGCTACTTTATCGCCTACTTTCAGCTTTGCAATGCCCTCACCCAGGGCGATCACCTCTCCTGCCGTACTGTACCCCAGTGCTGCGGGTGCTTCCAGCTTGTTCATTACCAGTTTATAGGTAGGCAATAAGCCGTTGGTTTTGATCATTTCGATGACCTGTTTCACTTCCTTCTGCCGGCTTTTGGCTTTGGCCACATAGCCCTTGCGGGCATCGGCAACGGTTTTACCTTCGGTGCCTGCGCTGATCACGGAATAATGGTTACGCACCATCACCTGCCCTTTGCCAAGAGCCGGGAACGGTACTTCCAATAGCTCCATGTGACCGGATTTAAGTTGTTGGGTGAGTTGTTGCATGGGATTGATTTATGATTGTATTTTCAAAAAGCAGATTATTTTACTTCAAGTTCCTGGATTAAAAAACGGTGTTTTCCTCTCTCTGTCCGGGGGATGTGATCTACATATTTGATGGTAAATTCCACCAGGTCTTTAAATTTCAACTGAAAGCTGTTCAATATTTTATGTTCATCATGATCAGAATAATCCTCTGACTTGATGATCCTGAGATTCACTTTGCCCTTTTCTTTCTGATGAAATTGATACTGAACCACATGATCAAAAATATCTGAGTGCATATTCAGGGCTGTAAGGGAAATGGTAGAACCAATTTTTGTGATAATCATCTCCTGGTGCCAGCGACCTATCACGTTTTTTATGAGTTGATAATTTCTACCACAGGCACATTTGCCTTCCACCCACTCTGCAAAATCTCCGGTTTTATACCGGATGATCGGAAAGCCTTTCATTTCAAAACTGGTTCCTACAATTTCTCCCGGCACACCTGGTTTTGTAATCGTTTTACCAGTATCATCCACAAGCTCTGTATAACCATATTCAAAAAACAGGTGATAATCTGTATTCACTTCACATTCTCCTGCCAGGGTCGTATATTCACTATGTCCGTACCACGAATACACCTTGGTATGAAAGGCTGTTTCAATAAGCTCCCTCTGGCCTTCAAAAAATTGCTCCGAACTGCAGAGAATTCCTTTAAGCGATGGAAGCCGAATATGGTTTTCTTTTACATATTTTGCAAAAACAGCAATCGCCGAGGGGTAGGTATGTATGAATTTGGGTTTAAATTTCTGTAATCGCTCTGCATAGGTTTTAAAATTCTCAACATGGAGATCGTAAGTTGATAAAAACAACCTGTTTTTTATAGGCTCAAATTTGAACAGGGTATTTTTACCATTGTCATCTACTACAGTACCCCTGATCACGGCCACTTTATCGCCCTTTTTGAACCCAATCCTTTTCCATTGCTCGGTCATAAAAGCATATTCCCTGGATCTTTCCCTTCCTTTTAAATAGTACAATTCCACCGGAATACCTGTTGTGCCGCCGGTAGTTACATAGAGAAACTCATTTTCAGGAACGGAATGATTTTTTATTTCCTGCTTATGTTTTCTCAGATCCATTTTATCTATCAATGGAATGCGCTCCAATTGTTCCAGGGATTCAAATGTATGGGGATCAAAGCCTGCCTTATCAAATTCTTGCCTGTAAAATGGGGTGTTTTCGTAGGCATTGATAAGTGTATCTTTTAACTGATCCACAATAAAATCGTTTTTCCTTTGATCATCCCAATAGGGCGATTCTTGCAGGAGTTGGTGATAATATTGGTACGTTTTGCCATAACGGACAGACAGCGGAATGGCCCGGTAGGCAAATCCAAGCATATTCCTGATCCCGGACGGTAGCGACTTATAAAACCCCAGTTGGTGGTATAATTTATCTTCCACTACTTCTTCGCATTAAGGTTTTTAAGTCTTTATGGTACCGAAACAAATTCATAAAATACAACAGCCTGACTTTTATTCTATTCACCAAATGTCCCCGCTTTGACTCAGCCATCAGTTTTTTATCCCAATCCGTGTTTTGCAAATCATCATTGGTGAAAGCATCTTCCAGCGCTTCATTTAACCGGTGCACGTGTGCATCAAATGAAGCAGTCGGTTCGGGCTGATAATTAGTATTTATGAAGCATGGCATCAGTTTATGATCCATATTTGAATCAGATAACGAAACATTTAAAAGGCCGCTGATTCGGTTATTTTTGATAC
>JAZBOW010000357.1:0-46949 GCA_036351335.1 Bacteroidales bacterium
CAGGTGGTACCACCTTTAAGTTAAACAAAACCCTAGAATAGTAATTGCTTTCGGGGGTTTAACTTTTTAGTTGACCGTTTCGTTTAAGATTATTGATTTTTGGTTTTCAATCTGATTTTAGTCTTATAAAGTTGGAGCATCAAGCAACTTAAGATAATTGTTATGTCTGTGCTCTGTCATCATCCAGTGGTTATACCACTCAAGTGTGTTAGATGGATGAATATTTCCAAGGGTGTCTTTGGGAGTGAAATTACCTATATCTATCTGGTCATCCAGTTGTACATAGTTAATCTGTCTTAACTGAAGTTCAACCCTGGCAGCCGTTATTAACAATTCGTATGACAATGGAACCTTCGCCGGAATTTGTTGAGGAACCAGACTGTCAAATCGAGCCCAGAAGTAGGGTACTACGTCCAAAGAATTGGAAACCATATTGAGAAAAGCACCTTCAGGCAGTGAATTAAAAAAGTTTGTTTTCATTGTTGTGTTTCCAATGGATGGTCCTGCAAAAGCATATGTCTCAATATTGAAATGTTCTGCTACACCGCTAGTGGTCAAGAACCAGTATGATAACAAAGGGGCCAATGCTCCTCCTTGGCTGTGTCCGGTTATAAACATCTTTGATTTAGTGTAGCCGGAAATATTCGAAAGAAACTCACCCAGGGTTTTCCCAGTAACAGGATCTTCTGTTTCCAGCAAAATATCCAACCCCTGCATTGTTCCATGTGCAACCGAATCTCCAGCCAGTCCGTACTTGAATGGCACTAAATTAAAAACATCAACATCTTGCAGAATATCCTCAATGGAATAAATACTGGTGCCTCTGGCAGCCATTGCATAAACTGGAGACTCTGTTGTTCTGTATTTAGCGATATACACGAGGTTACTATTGGTATTATTAACTCCCGGACCCCAAATAAGTTCCCACTGACCTTTAGTTGCCAGCCTTTTGTCATTTAGTAGAAATGTTATAGAATCCATTATGGTTTGTACATCCATACCCTCAGCTGTATATGCGATAGCGGCAAGAGTCATGATTACTGCCGCCTCGTTTTTATCATAGCCTAATCCGGTATCAAAAGGATTAACCGGGTTTGTTTCCTGGTCTTTCTTGCAGGATGAACCAAACATCAGTATGATACTTAGTACGATTGCAGATAAGTATTGAAAAAAAGGTTTCATTTTTTTGGTTTAAATGGGTTCTTATTTTAATAATGAGCCGGGGTCAGTAAATATTTTTATTTGATACATTTCTGACTCCCTGGCGTTAGGTTATTTTGGTTAATGCTACCAAGTTACAATAAACTTTGAATTGAGAAATCAGATTAACATGCTTTTCCCACACAGTGAGTTCTGCAAATCTCGATTGTATAAAATTGAATTCGGAAAATTTCTAATTTTAATCATTATTTAATCAATGAAATAATTTCTTCACAATGAATGAATCTCAAAGTCTGGTTGAAGGAGTAATTGTGATGCTCATAATTATTGTTCTTGCTTTTTTTCTTAAAAAAATAGGGACCCTAAAAAAAGATGACAGCCAGTTATTTAGCAGTATTGTTATGAAAATCACGCTCCCTGCAGTTATATTTTCTACTCTGGCAGTTAATAGGTTTAATGACGACTTCTTATTAATGGCAGCCATTATGGCGATTGCTGAACTCGCTGTGATTCTCCTGGCCTGGCTTATCGCAACCTTAATTAAATTTCAACCAAGTGAAAAAGGGGCACTAATGCTGGTTTCTGCTTTTGGAATGACAGCCCTGCTTGGTTACCCAATCATCCGTCAGGTTTTTCCCGGAAGTGCTCTGGCAATGGAAGAAACTGTTGTAACCAGTGAATTTGGTGTTGGCTTATTGTTGTTTATCTTGGGTCCAATAATTGCAATGTACTATGGTGAATCAAGGGTTGAAGGAAGAGCCATCATAAAGTCAGTTCAGAAGTTTTTTATTTCTCCAATCTTTGTTTCTATAGTTTTTGGCATCAGTTTTTCCTTTCTTCCAATTAATCATACATCATTAGTATACAGCACATTAATTCACTTATTTCGACTGGTAGGTAATGCTAACCTGCTAATGGTAGCTTTTACTATTGGCCTGATTATCGAATTCAAGCACATGAAACATATTTACGTATTTATGGGCATTGCTATTTTTCTAAAACTTATCCTGAAACCAATCTTGGCTTTATGGCTTACCAATTTTTCGCATTTTACTGATATGATGCGAGAAATAGTATTTATTGAAACGGCACTGCCTTCAGCTATCCTAACCGTTGTTTTTGCAAAGCAATACAACTGCAGGCCAGATCTGGTTTCAATGGCAATTATGATAACCTTAGTACTGAGTGTAGCTTCAGTAAGTATTTTATTCTTTAGCTTCTTTTAAAAGGACATTATTAAAAGTAAATCTAATTTGCAAAATGAAACCTCTTTTAACATGGAGTCGCATCGGATTAAAAGATTGTAAAAATTATCTTTGTTTGTATAACAATCTAAAGAATAAGAATTAATTTGGGATATTAGAACCTATGTTTTAACAAATCACATCTAAATTAATCCTAATTTTGATTGCCCAAAAATATGTATTTGCCCTAAAAATTATTCGATGAAAAAGTTAATCCTTTCCATGTCGTTCTTGGTAGTTCTTTTCTGCTACAACAATGCTAATTCACAAGAATTGTTAATTGATGGAGACCCTAAATGGTTTATAATGATGCAGGACCCCACTGTAAACTTTTATGATGTGCAGCGTGAAGCCGAACGTTATTTTGAAGAAGTAGGAACTGGAAGAGGCACGATGTATAAAATTTATAAACGTTGGGAATACATGAATTTTGATCGCACCTTTCCGACTGGAGAAAGGCCCAACCAGGCGCATCTCTGGAATGAAATGAAGAAGTTCAATGCCAATTACACTTCCCGCTCATTGCAGGATAGCAATTGGGAAGAAATGGGTCCCCGTGAGTGGCAAAACAATACAGGTCATTGGAATCCGGGCATCGGCCGTATCAACGTGGTAGCAGTTGACCCTAACGATCCAAACACTATTTATATAGGTGCGCCTTCAGGTGGATGCTGGAAAACAAACGACGAAGGAGAAACCTGGGAAGTGCTGACAGATCATTTGCCGGTGATGGGCGTTTCGGCCATTGCAATCGATTATACCGATACAGATATTATTTACATCGGCACCGGAGACCGCGATGCCTCTGATAATTATAGTATAGGTGTGTTGAAATCAACAGATGGTGGCCAAAACTGGGAAACAACGGGTATGCAACATTCTATTTATCAAAATTTGACGGTGGAGAAATTGCTCATCCATCCCGATGATCCAAACATCCTGTATTGTGCGGTCAATAACGGTTTGTACAGGTCGTATGATGGTGCAGATTCGTGGGAAGAAATTCTGAGCGGACATATTGATGATATAGAATTTAAACCCGGCGACCCAAATACCATCTATGCCATCACCAAAAAGTTTTACAAATCGACAGATGGAGGTGATTCATTTGTTCAAATTACAACCGGATTGCCTGCAAACAATGGAAGAGCTCAAATTGCTGTTACCAATGCAGCACCGGAGTATGTATACTTTATGTGCGCCGGAACCAATGGCTTATTTGGGGGTGTTTACCGTTCAACCAATAGCGGTGATTCCTTTCAACTCAGGGCTGATTCGCCACAAATGCTTGGCTACAGTCCGACCGGAAGCGATAACAGCAGCCAGGCGTCTTATGACCTGGGATTGGCAGCTTCACATCTGAATCCTGAAGAGGTGCATCTGCTTGGCATTATTACCTGGCGATCGCTGGATGGAGGTATAAATTGGGTAGCGACTACCGAATGGAATTTTCAGAATGACCCGATCGGCTATACCCATTGTGATATGCATTGGGCACATTTTGAAGGTGGAACTTTGTATGTTGGTTCTGATGGTTTGGTATGTAAATCGGAAGATAGCGGTAACACTTGGATAGACCTGACAACGGGGATTGGAATCCGCCAGTTTTACCGGATAGGAAGCTCAAAAAACCATCCTTATAAACTTATCGGTGGTTCGCAGGATAATGGCACCAGTGTGTTTACCACTGATTACTGGCATGAATGGCTGGGAGCCGATGGTATGGAATGCTTGGTGGATTATTCAAACGAGAATATTGTTTATGGCACCATGCAATTCGGGTACTTCTATAAATCGAATACCGGGGGCATGAATACTGTAAATATCAATCAACCCGGTGATGGAAACTGGGTAACGCCTTTTGTGATCCATCCGACTGAGCCATCAACCATATTTGTAGGAAATAATTTTGGTGTACGAAAAACCACCAATGGTATGCAAAGTTGGACAACCATCTCGAATTTTTCAAATACGGTGCGACAAATGGCGATTTCTGAATCAAATCCTGATTATATTTTCGCTTCCTGGGCAAGCACCATTAAAAGAACCAAAGATGGTGGCGATAGTTGGAACGATATAAGTGATGGCCTCCCGTCCAATGCTATTTCCTATATCGCGGTGCATCCATCTAATCCCGAGCTCATTGCCGTTTCACTTTCAGGCTATGATGATGGGAAAAAACTATATATATCGGAGAATGCAGGGGACACCTGGACCAACTATTCACTAAATCTGCCCAATATTCCGGCGAACTGCGTTACTTTTTATGACGATCCCAATGCGTCATTGTACGTGGGTATGGACGTGGGTGTGTATTATATTGATAATACCCTTGATGAATACGAAACTTTCTCGGAAGGCCTGCCCAATGTGATTGTGAACGAGCTCGAAATCAACTATCAAATTAATAAGATACGGGCAGCAACATATGGTCGTGGGCTGTGGGAATCGGATGTGCGCATGGCAGAACCAGTTTCTGAATTTGAGGCGGATCATACACTCATTCCAACCGGGCAAAATGTCAATTTTATTTCGCTTGCTTCGGGGCCACCCACTACTTTTGAATGGACATTTGAAGGCGGAAATCCTGCTACTTCCAATGAAAAGAATCCCACCAATATTGTGTACGAAAATGAAGGTGCTTTTGATGTAACCCTCACAGTTACCAACAACCTGGGAACGAGTACGATTACCAAGGAGGATTATATTGTAGTGAGCAGCACTATTTTGCCAGAGATTGATTTTAAAGCGAGCCCGAATGCGGTTTGCCTCGGCGAAAAAATTGCTTTAACTGACCTTACTGAATATTTTCCCAATAGTTGGGAATGGGAAATTACACCCAGCACTTTCACTTTTACCGATGGTACCAATGCCAATTCGCAAAACCCCGTGATCGAATGCAGCGAATACGGAGACTATTCCGTAACGCTGACGGCTGCCAATTCAAATGGTGAAAGCAGCCTGACTAAAGCAGATTTTTTGAGCATCGGCGGATATGGGTTGCCTTATGAAGAAAATTTTGAAGCCATTATATTGGATGAAGCCTGGACGATTGAAAACCCTAATGATAACGAAACCTGGGAGTTGGTGGAAGTAGGAGGGAACAGTCCCGGTAATACGGCGGCCAGGATCAACTTCAGGGAGATATTCGCGATCGGGCAAACGGATAACCTGATCAGTCAGCCACTTGATTTAACAGAGTTTCCGGAGGCTTACCTTTATTTTGAACATGCTTACGCAAAATATTATGAGGAGGCATCTGACTCCCTGATCATTTTTATCTCGACAGATTGTGGTGAAAGCTGGAGTCGGATTTTTGCCGGAGGCGATGATGGTTTTGGCTCTTTTGCCACGCATCCTTTAACCACGAATGGATTTGTGCCCGAAGTGCAGGAAGACTGGTGCGGGGCAGGATATGGCAATGAATGCAATACCATCAATATTTCTCAATGTGCAGGACAAAGAGAAGTGAAAATCAAATTTGCTACTTATAGTTTTTATGGAAACCCTATTTATATAGATAATGTGATTGTGGGTAACAATCCTTATGTGGGTGTGGCAGAAATAAACCAATCCAAAGTAGCCATTTATCCAAATCCAAATAATGGTGTATTTAGCTTAAAACTCCATGAAGTGAATACCAGCGTACAGGTCATCATTACAAATATGACCGGACAGGTGGTTTATTCTTCCTTTCTGGGTCATCATGAAACACAGATTGATCTTTCAAAACAGCCGGCAGGAGTTTACCTGGTAAATGTCACCGGTGGCACTTTTAATGAACAGGTAAAGATTATTAAAGACTAATGCTGTTCTTGCTTTGAAGTATTTTTCCGGATAAGCTGGAATATTATAGAATTGAGAAGGGTTTTACTAACAACTATCTCACCTTCAATGTTTTCCCATTCGCTGCCGTGTAAACTGCCTACAACCTAATAATTGTATTTCACGGGTTAATTAATTTAAGGCTTTTCAATAATTAGTAAAAAATCAACTTTTGCCGTTGCACCCATACCCATAAATGTAGGTTTAACATTTGGAATAATAGAAATGACTTCACCTTTTAGACGATTAATGAATTTTTCTAATCTATCCTGCATATTAATTGCTTTTACATCAAGGCGATGAACATTGTATTGCATATCGTTTTTTTATGAATAATATTAAATTTATTTTACAAGATTACCTGACCTTCAACATTTTACCACATTAAAATTCTACAAAGGCTGGTTTTCCTGTTGAATCCCAGAATAATTTATGTTTAAAACTACAAATCTCCAATTTCTTAGGAGTAACTTCAATTAGTGTGTAATCATTTGCGGGATCAGGATAATATCGCATCCAACCTTTTTTCCAATAATGGGCTCTTTTTTTTGAATCATTTACAATGCGAGCTTGACCTGCAATTGACACATAGCTATGTCCTTTAGTATCATAATAAAATACAATCACATTGGGATTATTATTAATCTGTTTAACTTTTCGACTTCTTGGATTTGTGCCAAGCCAAATGACCATACCATCTTCAGGTGGAAAAGGAGACATTGTTCTCGCCTGTGGCATGCCATTTTCATCAACGGTAATTAAAGTGCGGCATTCTGCTGAATCAATAATAATTCGAGCCACAGTTAATAGGCTATCTCGTGATAATTCCAGTTGTCCATTGTCCTGTTTGTCTTGTGCTACTACCGAAGTAATTAATAAGATAATTGTTGCAAATAGAAAAAAAGTAGAAATCTTGTTCATTGTAGTGAGTTTTAGATTTAACAAGTTCTGTTGGGCACTGTAAGATACGAATAATGAGAGTGAATGTCAAGGACTTATCTAACTTTCACTATCTTCCCGTTGGCAACCTCATCACTAACCTTCAGCCTGTAATAGTAAATTCCATTTGCATATCCCTCAGCATTCCATATAAGCTGCTGTTTGCTCTGTGGTTGGATTTCTTTTGTCTGAAATACTGGCTTGCCCAAATGATCATATATAATCAAAGTGATTTTCTCTGGTTGTTTCAGCTCGTAATCTATGGTTATTGAAGTGGCGAATGGATTTGGATGAACTTGAGTTTGTAGGGAATTAAAATGGTAACTTTCATCAATATTTGTTCCTCCTTCACCTAACCGGGCTATAAAAAGATCATAATTGGCGACCGGATTAAAGGTATTATTTCCGATGATCAGTTCTTCCAGAAAGTCGCCACCAACATAATAATTTCCACTTGTGTCGACAGTGCAGCCATTAACCCGAAGGCTTCCGCTACCACCCAATTGGAATACCCAATCGAAAGTACCTGACGCGTCAAATTTTCCCACAAAGCCATCATCAAATCCATCCGACACCAGCTCAGTGGTTCCTATGGTCACAGCGTTTTCAAATACGCCCGAAATTATCAATTGATCATCTTCATCACAATACAAATCCATAACTTCATCTATACCTGCACCACCTATCTGCTGCGACCAGTTAAAACCTGTACCGGGTAGATATTTGGTCAGGAAAGCATCAGTGGAACTGGAATAAAATGTGCTGTTTCCAATCGTTATATCCACGATAAACCAACCTCCTACATATACATTCAAGTCGCTGTCAACGGCAAGGCAAGTGATGTTTTCGTTGTTGCTGCCACCGGCTGACGCAACTTCCACAAAGGAGCCGTCTGTTAGGTAATGTGCTATAAAAATATCCACAAAATCCATAGAAATAACTGATGTATCACCAAAAATGGCTTCCTGGTTAAAACCACCACCTATAAATACATGATTGTCCTGCACGTCAATACTGCTTCCATTTTCATAAATGGGACCACCCGCGCTGTTAGCCCACTGGCAAACACCTAAAGTGTTGTATTTAGCAATAAAAATGTCGGAAAAGCCATAATATGGCACCGTAATGTCTCCAAAAGTGGCGATGTAATTGATATCGCCTACCAGATAAATATCGCCCTCGTCGTCTGCTGTTACTGAATGGCCGATATCGTCCGTAACGCCACCCCCGCTCAGAGCCCACTGAAGGTTACCTGCCAGGTCATATTTTAACAAAAACATATCGCGTGCACCGGCACTTTGCAATGTTTCATCCCCGAACGTAGCTTGCTCAATAAAACCACCGGTTACATACAAGTATTGATCGTCAACATAAATGTCCCGGGGTCCATCTTCAAAGTTACCACCACCTTGCTCCACCCATAATAAATTACCCTGTGGGTTAAAGCATGCCACGAATACATCATAATCACCTTCAGAAATAAGGAGTTCGCCAAAAAAATCGAAGGATTCCTGGAATGCTCCCGCCACATAGATGTTGCCCTCAACGTCACAATCGATGGTCGATATGATTTCGTTGTAGAGGCCACCTTCAGTAAAGGCCCATTGCCATGAATTTTGTGTGAAGGAAATAAAAGGAAGAAGAATTAAAAGAACAGGCACTAAAAGTAGCTTTTTCATAGCTGAAAATTTTGGTTCTGCAAGAAATTTGGGTGCAGTAAGATACGGCTAAAACTGAAAAAAGTCAAGCGGACGGCAGAATTTGAATCCGTGGGTGCGGGTTCAATTCGGCAACATCATGCTCTTGTCATCGCCATTGACGAGGATGGATATTAAAACTCAATAAATTCAGCAGGCAATTTTCTACTTTAAAATTAATTTCCGGTAATTGGGATTATTCCAGGTATCCATGATCTCTTTAAAACCATCGTATTTGTCAGGTGAAATTAAGGTTTCTGTAAATTTAATTTTCCTTGTGATGGTCAACTTATTACCATCGTGTTCAGATTTAATCAGCAGATAGCCGGCATCATTGTTTATTTCTATTTGCACAGGCTCTGTTACAGGTTTCATTTCGCTTTCCAAAATTATTTTATATTGATAGCTTTCATGTAGGTTTTCCGGGATTTCCAAATTCGAAGTGCGTTTTGCTGGTAAGAGCTTAATATGCCAGCTGTCAAGGCCATAACTTACATACGGAATTTTAAATACCCGGTAATTATGTAGTTCTTCATAGGGTTCCGCTTTTGCAATGGCCAAATGCGAATGGCTCTTTTCCTGCGATAATTGCACATTCGTAATTGTAGTGATATCCTTGGTGCCTAAGCCGCCTTTTAGTATTGATTTGAGAGCGTCGGTATCCTGCATGATGGAAAAGTATGGATTCGCATTTGCTTCCAGCACCACGTTCATCTGTCCTGTCAAAGCGGATTCCTTTAACTGAAATGCGCCTTCAATAGTTATTTTATTGGAAGTTTCACCAATAGGGATTAATTCGGGGCTTTTGTTGTTTTTATCCAGCACCAGCAAGGTTTTATCCGTCATGCTGAATGCCAGGTTCTGCTTGTCGGTATGCTGCGACGACAATATTATTTCGCCATAATTTTCTGTTTCTAAACCTACGGCAAAATTGTTGAAAATGAATAAATTACCTATGGTTGGTTTGTAAATGACATTGGGAATAATAGCCACTACTTTTGCAGGAATATGGGCTTTGCGAAGCAGCGCTGTGATGAGTATGGCTTTTTCAAGTCCGGTGCCCTGGTTGCTGTTCCAGGTTTCGACGGGTGTACGGCATTTAAAACCGGAAAATTCCATAGGAACATTCAGGTTATCCATATTATTGCTTACTTCTTTCTGAAGTGCCAAAGCCAATGATAACTGATCCGGGTTATCAGCGACAAGTTTCTCCACCATAGCGTCCATGCCAGCATTAGTTTCAAAGCTGAAAGCTTCCTGCTCAACAAATGTTTGATACATTTCATCCATATTTTCCGCGCTGCTAAATGCCAGCCGCAGATCATCCAAATGCCCGCTTATCCGATGGTTTTCTTTTGAACTGGCAGCCAGATCAAAGAATGTCCATGTATAGACTTTCTGACCGTTTACAATGGTAATAGTAGGATCATCTTCGATATTCAGCAAGGCAAATTGGAGGTTTTTACTTTCGGGAATCCGAATCTTCACATCCAGTTGTTTCACCGGGGATGATTCATTTAGCATTTCATCGGCCATAAGTGCCGGGTAAAATCCTTTTTCTGAATGGATGGTATAGTCGAGATGGATCACCGCCCCAACTTCCAGCCCGGTATGCGTCACCACCATCTCACGTATGTGGTTATAGGCGGGTGTATTGTTCGCAAAGCGTGGCAATACTTCGTTAAAGGCATTGTCAGGCGTCACCACCTTTTTTCCATCCGCCATGATGGTGTATGCTTCATTGATTTTCAAGGTTTGAAAATCGGTATTTGTGATGATAAATGTTTCACCATACAAACGGTGAAAAGCATAATGGCTCAGCAGTTTCAGTTCTTTAGTATAATGGAAATCGATGCTGCCATCTTCATTCAGGGTATATTCTTTTTGAATGTTTTGATATTCGGCGTCAGCTTTTTCGGTTTGGGCGAATGATATGCCGAAAATGGCCAGGCAAATTATAGCGATGATTATTTTTTTCATTTTCAAAATATTTTCTTGTTAAGCTTAATTGTTCAGTTCAATAATAAGAGGCGTTTCAGCAAATTTCTGTTGGTTCTGAACCACTTTCTGGAACATCTCCCAATCTTCTGCTTCGTACACCCGTTTGCCGAGCACTACTTTTTCGCTTACGCTGAGAGAGTTTCCTTCTAACGAAATATCACCTGTAAATGAAGCGGTTTCGTTGCCCACATTTTTATCAAAATCAAAAGCGACTAACGTTCCTTTCCCGGGCAGTTTGATGGTTTCATCCAGTTCCACCAGTCGTGAACAGCGGTCGCGGAAAGCGTATTTTCTTGTTTCAGGCTTGTCAGTATCGAAATACATATGCGACATGCCTCTTTTAAATAAATTGGCAACAACCAGCGGCGTGAAAATGATCTCTTCTTCGGTTATAATGGCATAATCAGGAATGGAATATTTTACCTTGATGCGGATATGATCTTCCAGGTAGGCATAGGGTTGGCCAAAATCCATACTGATGATTTCTGCCTGCGGAGCCACCTGCAGCAGTTCTTCTTCCACAGAAGATTCCCATTCCGATTTGTAATTTCCTGTAAACATCCTCCGGATGGCAGCGTCAGACTGTCCTTCGGCGGTGAGCGTGAATTCCCCTTTCAATGTACCATCTGAAAGGAGTTCGGAATTCCCTTTAATTCTAAAAAAATGATTCTCCGGGGCTGAAATGGGGGTTATCATCAGGTCAGCACCTTCGGGCAGGCCCATCAGGTAATTTTGCTGCTGCTCGGCGCTCGACCAGAGTTCACGTAAAAACGGTACCCAGGTAGGATCAAGCATCTTATAAGTGCCATCGCGCAACTTTACCACGGTAACACTGTGGTTGAATTGGTCGGCAGGGATATAATCGATACGGGAGCCGGCCATTGTCATTGCTGGGTATGACTCAAAACCCGCAGCACGAAGCATGGTGATCAGCATACCAGCTTTGTCTTTACACACACCACAACGATCGGTAAAATTCATATCGCCACTATGCAGTGTATAGCCTTCACCGGGGCCCATCGAAATACCCGAATACCGGATTTCATCTGCCGCCCAATGGGTAAGCAGCGAAATAGAGTCCATTTCCGTTTCAGCATCTGCCAGTATTTCGGCCACTTTTTTATCAATTTCAGGTGTCGATTCAAAACTGCCATAATCTTCATTCACATTGTAAAACCAAAGCGATTTGGCATACCAGTCAGGGCTAGTGGAAATTAGTAATTTAGGCGCCACATCTGATGGATCTACCATCCGACTTTCCCTTTCAAAGGGCATGATATCTTTTTTAATGAAAGTATAATTCATTTTACCATCTTTAAGCACAGCGGAAGATTCAACGGTGCCATTGTAAAAGCGGTATTGGACCAGCTTTTCTTCCGGAATGGCTACACTGTAATATTTGCACAACATGGGGTCGCTGCTCCAAAAAGGAACGATATCATAAAAATGTCCCCGCATGGGTGGAATATATTTATCATCGTCATCCTGCAGCAGGGCATAGGTATATCCTTTTTTGAACAGGAATACTTCGATGGCATCGCCTGGTTCCAGCCTTCCGATCTCGATCATTTTCTCGCGGGCGCCCCAATATATCATCCGGGCGGGTGCCGGATAGTCGTAAACTTTCGTTATGTCCAACTCCTCAACCTCACCATTTTTACGATATACGGTTACTTTTTCAATATCTACGTAGGCCGACAGCGGATCATAACCATATTTGAACACATTAAAATCTTTGGCACCTTTAGCGGAAAGAATTTTATACAAGGTGTGGGCATGGTAAAAACTCAAGCCACTTTCCTGCATATCAACGCTGGTACTGTCGAAAATGATCAGCAGGTTTTGATTTGGATATTCGGCCGAACAGCCTGAATTTTTAATAAGATCGGGTATGGAAATGCAGAAAGCAGCCTGAAGTATAAACAGGCTAATACCCAGTAAAAGGACTTTTTTGATCATTAGATGTGATTTTTTGAAACAGAGGAGTAAAGATACGAATACCAATGGTTTTACAAAGGCGGATGATCCCCGATCGTTTTTTTATGCAACAAAAACCATAATTAAAAGAATTTTATCTTTGTTATATAAAAATTTGGATGTTTAACTTCAAAGCGGATTCGGTAAAGTAAATAATCTTTGGTGTTGTCAAAGATTATCCACCATTGAAAACTCTGACACACTTCTGTCAGGGCTATTTCTATATCAATAGTTAATTATAATTTGAGTTGGGTAAAGTATATTTGGATGCTTTTACTATCTCAGGAACTATATAATTTTAAACATCATGAGTAAAGAAATTAAATCAATACACGAATTCGACTTTCAATTAATCTGTGAATATTATTCAAGCATAGAACGACAAGGGCCTGGCAGTCCTGAACTAACTGTCAAGGCTTTGAGTTTTATCAACAACCTTTCTGACGAATCCCAAATAGCCGACTTGGGCTGTGGAACAGGTGGCCAGACTATGGTACTGGCCAAGCATACCGATGGGTATATCACGGGTGTTGACCTGTTTCCCGTTTTTATCGATATATTCAATGAAAATGCACGGAAATTATATTTGCAGGACAGGGTAAAAGGCATTGTGGGTACAATGGAAAAGCTGCCTTTTCAAGCTGACTCGTTAGATGTCATCTGGTCGGAGGGTGCTATTTACAATATAGGATTTGAACGGGGTCTGAAAGAATGGCGAAAATTATTAAAAACGGGTGGTTATATTGCTGTTACGGAGGCGTCGTGGTTTACTGAAAAGCGGCCTGCCGAAATCTACGAGTTCTGGCAGGACGCTTATCCTGAAATAGATACTATTCCAAACAAGATGACGCAAATGCAACAAGCGGGTTATGTGCCTGTAGCTGCTTTTATATTGCCAGAAAGCTGCTGGACAGAACATTTTTATGCGCCACAAGCTTTTGCACAGGAGGTTTTCCTGAAAAAATACGCGGGTAATAAAACGGCAGAAGAATTCATAGCAAACCAACGGCATGAAGAGTATTTATACCAAAAGTATAAAGCGTATTATGGCTATGTATTTTATATCGGGAAAAAGTTGTAATCAGCGGAAAGTATGAATTTAAACTTTCACCTTCGTCAGTTTCAGGTCGTATTTGCCCGTTCCCAGTTGGTGGATAAGCGTAAAATGGCTTTTTAAAGCACCAAAAAAAGTTTTATGCTGGTTATAAGGAATGTTAAAATCTTCGGCGGTTTCCTTTACAATTTTCGAAATTTTCCGGTAATGTACATGACAGATATTGGGGAATAAATGATGCTCGATCTGGTAATTCAATCCCCCGATAAACCAGGAGAATAACACGCTCTTATTAGCGAAATTAGCGGTTGTTTTCATCTGGTGTATGGCAAAATGGTTTTCCATGCTGCCACTCTCATCAGCTATAAAAAAGTCTGTTTCTTCGATTACATGTGCCGGCTGGAAAATGAGGGTTAAGATCAGTCCGCAAATGTATTGCATCATCAAAAAGCCCATCACTATCTGCCACCAGGGCAGGTCGATGAGGATAAGCGGCAGTACCAGCGTTAAACCCAGGTACCAAAGTTTGTTAAAAATAAGCAGAGTAAAAGCTTTGTTCATGGTCAGCCCATTGCGTTGCAGCAAATTCTTTTTGTGGTATTTGATCAGCGACATAAAATCTTTGATCACAAGCCAGTTTAGCGTCATTAAGCCATATAGCAAAGGCGCATAATATAACTGGAACCTGAATATTTTTTTTCGTTTCTGGTTAGGCGAAAACCGCATCACGGGTGTTTTGATATCATCATCAATACCTTCAATATTCGTAAATCCATGGTGCAGGTAGTTGTGCTGTATCTTCCAGTTCAGATCATTGGCGCCTAAAAAATTAACAAGAAATCCCAGTATATTATTGACCGTTGGATTTTTTGAATATGACTTGTGGTTGGCGTCATGCATGACAGATAAGCCAATGCCCGACATACCAAGACTCATAATAAACCACATGAGCATCATTGGCCAGAAAGTGGTTACCACGCCGGTAAGCATCAAGGCCAGCGGTGTAAAATACAACAGTAGCATAAACGTGGTTTTTAGTTTCATGTTGAGGTTAGCATGCCTCGAAATATTGTTGGTAGTAAAATAATCTTTGACCTTTTTCTGTAGTTCCTTGATGAATTCAGGCTGGTCCTGCTTATTGTATTTCAGGTTCGGAGTGCTCATTAAGTTTGTATTGTTTAACTGCAAAGGTACGTCCAAAACCGCCTTTCAAAATCAATTTTATGAATTATTAATATAATAATCAGGAAATGAGGACTATAAAAAGCACTTTGTCTTGATTTAAGTAATCGTTTATTAGGGATAGATCTAAGCTCTTCTTACATATGTAATTTCATTTGAATAAAAAAAGCATCCCTGAAGGGATGCTACATAGCCTAATTATTTATATATCAAAGTTCGTTGGCTACTTCTTTTTATTTGGAATGTTGTTGATCACTAGGATATCCTTGGTGCCTGTGAATGTACCATTACCAGTTTCTCCTGTAAGCGTTAATGTGTTATATCCGCCAATTACGAGATCATCCAGATCTTTTACTTCATCCATATCGAATTTGGCCACAAAAAAGCCCTGGTTATCTGATTTCCAGCTTTCAATTTCAAGTCCGTTAAGATTTACGCTGGATCCAACAACTGCTGAATAAGGAATGTCGGTGTGGATTGTCACGACCGTACCATGGTTCTGTAAATTAAGAACATTTGGCGACACTTGGATTTCAATTACCTCCTGGCTGAAACCACTTAAAGGAATCAGCATTCCTAACATTAAAATAATGATTAGGACATTTAATTTTTTGTTTTTCATGCTTTATTTGTTTTTAATAATCAAGGTAAATGTAATACTAAAATATGATATAAGTCATAAAAGGTTCAAAAAAATCAAAGGAGTAAATTCATTTACCCTGATAAATCTTAAAAAACCCCTTCAAAAAATTTTGCATTTATAGAGGTTTAGTTGAGAGATAGATCACATTCAGAGTAGACAAAAGACTCATAAGTTTGAGGGCTATCTTATTGACATTTAGTACTTTTTGTTGTACATTTGAGACACCTAAAATTTAACCTTAAATAAGAACTATGAAAACTGCCCATTCTTTGTTATTTTCAATTCTGATTTATTCATGTATCCTGTTACTTACTTCATGTGAAAAAGAGCCCAAAGTTTACAAGAACCTGAGTGGTGATTGGAAGATAGACTATGATTTTACAACTATTAATGAACAGGTAGATGCAGACATGACGCTTACCCAGAACGGAACTGATTTAAGTGGTAAAATTGATGACGGTAAGGATGTTTTTACATTGCTCCAAAGCTGTTGTCTCAATGGTTATTCCGTAACGATCAAGTACTATGCGGCTGGTAATTTGATTAACCAAACAGGCACGGTGAATGGAGATTTCAATAAAATGGATGGAACTTTTACCGTCAAAGGTATTTATGCAGGTAAATGGGAAGCCGAGCGGGATTAGTATCAATTTAAAATCGAAACGTAAAACGCTTTATGCTAGCATTCTTGAAAAATGGATCTGTATAAAGTAATTAACTTTTTAGCACCATCAAAACCAAATTACTCATGAAGCACTTTGTAAAAAATTTATTCATTTTTATTTTTGTATGCAGCAGTACATCAGTCTTTTCTCAGAAGTTTGAACCGGTAGAAGAAATCCCGGAAGGAAAAGCATTGGTATATATTTATCGCCCGGGCAGCATGGTTGGCGCTGCAGTTCACTATTCGGTAAATGCCAACGAGGAGAAGGTGAGTGACGCGCATTTAAAAAACAAAACTTACCTGGTATATTTCGCTGATCCCGGCAGGTATACTTTCTGGGCGCAGGTGACCAATACACGCAGGGAAGTTGATCTGGATGTGGAAGCTGGTAAAACCTATTACATCAAAGGTGATTGTTGCGAGTTTATATTACCTGATATAAAAGATGCGGAGAAGGATATTCAGAAATGCAAGTTGTCTATTCCAAAGGATTAATAATGAAAGCATCTTTATTTAATAATTGCATCAAAAAGCTATTTCCGATTTGTTTGATGCTTATTGTGAGCGTACCTCACACCAATGCACAGCAATTTGAATTGGTTTCTGGAAATCCGAAATTATTTAAACATGCCGGAGATTTATACCTGACTTTCGAGTATACGGATTTGCATGTTGGAGAGTACGGAGATGAGGAAGCTTATATCGAATACATGAAAGATGATGCCGAGAAGCGCAAGAAAGGAAGCAGCGAAGCCTGGTTAAAAAAATGGAATGATGCACGGATTGAATTTTTTCAGCCTAAATTCATTGAGCTTTTCAATAAGTATTCGAACAGTAAGAAAGTTGCTATTGATGAAGAATTGAATGGCCAGCTTTACGAACTGAATATTCACACCATTTTTATTGAAGCAGGGTATAATAAAAACGGAAAAAGAGCACCCGCATTAGTCGACGCAATCGTTACAATTTCTGAAATCAACGATCCGGCCAATAAGCTTGTGATTTCAGTAAGTAGGGCGCCAGGTAATGAGGTGATGAACTCTTATTCGCCTGATTACAACAGGATTGCAGAAGCTTATGCAAAGCTTGGAAAGGAACTGGCAAAATATATGGGAAAGGTTATATACTAGATAAGATACTGGCAAGCATATCTAAATTAAACAAACTCATCCAACTCCATCCAGCGCAAGGTTTTGGCGTCGATGGTTTCCATCAGCTCTCCAATGCGTGATGAAAGTTTGTTCAGCTTTTCATAATCATCAATGCCGGAATTCAGGATGGATTCAGCTTCAGCTTTCTCTACTTCTAGTTGTGTAATTTCTTTTTCTAGAGCCTTATATTCGCGTTGCTCGTTAAAACTCAGTTTCGTTTTCACTTTTAGCTGTGCCTTGCTTAGCTTTGCATCCGGAGCCCGCTTCCGGCTTTCTTTTTCATGTGCACGTTTCTCCTGCTCTTTTTCAAAGCTATATTTTGTGTATGAGCCATAAAAATCCCTGATTTTTCCATCGCCTTCAAAAATGAAGAGATGGTCGGTCAGCTTGTTTAAAAAATAGCGGTCGTGTGAAACCAGTATGAGGCAGCCTCTATAATTCAACAGGAATTCCTCCAGTCTGTTTAGCACCAGTAGGTCGAGGTCATTAGTGGGCTCATCTAGGATTAGGAAATTGGGATTTTTGATCAATACGGTAAGCAGGTTCAGTCGTCGTTTTTCACCGCCACTTAGTAAACCCGCATGTTTGTATTGTGCTTCAGGTGGGAACATGAACATCTCAAGAAAGCGCGATGCGGAAATGGTATTTCCATCGCCCATTTCAACTACTTCGGCAATTTCTTTTACTACATCAATAACCTTTTTATCGTCAGCAAATGCGATACCACTTTGCTTGTAATAGCCGAATGTGATTGTCTGCCCGGCTTCCACATGGCCCTTGTCGGGTTTTTCAAGGCCGGTGATCAGGTTTAGGAAACTGGTTTTTCCCGAGCCATTTTTCCCGACAATACCGACGCGCTCCCCTTTTTTAAACAGGTAATTGAAATCCTTCACAACTTGAATGCTGCCATAACTCTTACTGAGGTGTTCAATTTCAAGGATCTTTCCACCGATCCGTTTGACATTGAGTTGCAGTTCCAGTTCATTTTCTTTTTTCAGCCCTGCAGCTTTTTCTTTAATACCATCAAAAGCCTGTATCCGCGATTTGGATTTGTGGGTACGTGCTTTGGGCTGGCGACGTAACCACTCCAGTTCTTTCTTCATCAACTGCCTGGCTTTGTCTGTTTCCACTTGGTTTATTTCATCGCGTTCGGATTTTTTCTGCAGGAAATATTCGTAGTTGCCATTGTGGTAGTAGAGTTGTCCATGGCTCATTTCAAGAATGTGATTGCACACCCGGTCGAGAAAATACCGGTCGTGGGTGACCATTAAAAGAGTAAGATTCGAGCGGGAAAGATAAGCTTCGAGCCATTCGATCATATCTACATCCAGGTGGTTAGTAGGCTCGTCAAGGATCAGTAACTCGGGTTCATCCAATAATACCAGTGCCAGAGCCAGCCGTTTTTTTTCACCTCCCGAAAGTACATCTATCTTTACACCGGTCTCCGTGATGCTAAAAAGGCTAAGCAGTTGTTTCAGACGACGTTCATAATCCCAGGCTTGGGCATGATCCATTTCTGCGGTTGCTATTTCCAGTTTTTTTTGGGTTTCATCATTGTGCAGATCACTATCTGCCTTGATAGCACGCTGGTAACTTTGAATAACCATTGAAATACCGCTATGAGATGATGTTATAAGTTCATCAATGGTTTGTCCTGTTTCAAAATACGGATCCTGTTCCAGAAAAGCCATTTTTATGCCATCACGTGCGGTAACCAGTCCAATGTCGGGTGTTTCTTTGCCTGCGAGTATTTTGAGCAATGTCGATTTGCCGGTGCCATTATTGGCAATTAGGGCTGTTTTTTCACCCTTTTGAAGTCCGAAACTCAGGTCCTCAAATAAGGTTTTATCACCATAGGTTTTGGAAAGATTTTCGGCGGACAGGTAGTTCATAATAATGTTTCAAAAAGCAAGATCAAAAATATAGTAATTCACGGGAGCGAGCACAAAAACAAAAAATACGAGGCAAATTAATTTTTGCTTAGCTTTTTAGTTACAAAAAAAGTATGGTCTAAAACCAGTGTGATGTAAAGTAGTTGTGAAGGAATGCTCTGATCTATAAAAAATGTTTTTGTGTTTTCACCCATTTTTGTTTGTGTAATTTTCCCCTGTTGCAATAATTGTCCATCAGAAGCTGTAATAAAATATTCGACGGCCGAAGGTTTTTCCAAATGGTAATTAACGTTGATATGGTTATCGGCTGGGTTTGGATACAAGTTAAAATCGAAAGGATTTGTGCCTTCAATTTTATATACACCCGTTTGCGTTCCCCTGATTAATTTAATAGTATAAACAGTATTCTCAGCATTTGTAGCTGATGTTTGATTATTGCTGAAGGGATTCAGAGTCGAACTGTAGATTCCACCTAAAATGTGCCCGATTAAGATGGTATCCTGATCAATTTCGTTAAGACGGATGATATCGTTATCAAAATGAGGTAAGTCTTCATTCAAAATAAATTCGGCACTAGCGCCCAGCAAGGCAGGCATTTCAACAGGAAGCTGATATTCCTGTAAGCTGCTATCCGCATATCTTGTTAAACGGCTAATTGTTTTTACAAAGGGGACCTGATCATCTTGGATTAATTCACCACTTTCGTAGTAATACTGGCTCATCCCACCAAAAAAGATCGCATGCATTTGATTGGAAGCATTATCATACAAACACGCATTAGCGCTGTGATAATTACTCAGATATTGGTTGAAATTAGTTATAGGTGTGTATCCATTGGTGTTTATATCGACAGGATATAAAAAGGGTAAATCTATCGTTGCCTGGAATACACCCGATGAAATGGTGTATCCTTCTGATCCGTCAGGAAAGATTTGTGGTATTAGGTTATAATCTCTTCTTCTTAAATGAACCGGATCAGAAATACTTGAGTAATTATCAAAACTAAGTAGATCGCCACTATTATTGATGGTAAACTTTTGAATCTGATCGGCATAAGTTTGGGTATAAGTAGGATGCCCCATAGGATTATAAAGGCCATCGAATCGTTGTCCTCCAACTAGGTAAAAGATGTTCCCAATTTTTCCAAGTTGTCCACCAGTTATCGCAAAATGATCATCAGTTATTTGTTTGAAGAAAGTGCTGATTGGACTCCCGCTTATAACCGCTTCTATTAACGAAGAAACCTGAATGGAAGTCAAATAAGGGAAGGTAATATGATCGTCAGTGCTTGGTGAATAAGCGTAACCTCCAATAATATAGAGGCTGTCGCCATCCTGGTAAAAATTCATATTGGTTGATTGCAGTTGTTCACTGAGGCCTGTTGGTAAAGAATTGACCGAAGCCGTCCAGAATTGTTGTGCATTAATGTCAAGCACATAAATATTCGAATTATTATAGGGTTGTGGAAATGTATTGAATGGTTGCCGAGCATGCAAACCATCAAGTCTGCCGCCAATTACAAGCCATTTTCCATCATGTTGGGCGAATGCATATGAGTGTATACCTGGTAAATCTTGTATTTCGACGGGAGTAAGTTCTAATTGATAATCAAATGCATCTTGCGAAAAAGCTACATTGAATAGTATAGTCAGCATGACCAATAAGACCTTTATTTTCATAATAATTTAAATTGTGACGGTAAAACTAAGTTATTAAACCATATTAAACGAAAAATAATAGGTAGGCAATGAATTACACTATTGAAGACACCATAAGACTGCGGCAATGATTGCACAGATGGATTTTTTTCTGATCCAGGTCTTCTACATAAGTGCTGCTCCGCATGACACAACTGGGCACCTGGCAATGGATTAGTCCGAAAGTATGACCCAGTTCGTGGATAACCACCTTACGAAACCTGTCAAGTACGAGATCGTCGTCACTTTTTATTCCGTAGGGCTCATTTTTGAGCCGGTATATAGAAGCGATGCCGGTTTTGCCTTTGTAAACCGCCTGCCCAAAAATATAGGTAAGAATTGGTATAAACAAGTCAACCTGGCACAAACACATGGTTTTTAGTGCTTTCGCATTAGACTGTTCTTCCAGAAACCTGATTAGCTTATTGGCATCATATTGCCTCCGGTTGGGGGCATAAAAAGTATTCAGATCAGCATGGCATTCTTCTACTGTTACATCCGCATTAAACTCGCGTGCCACGTCTTCGGTAATGGTTTCGATAAAATAATCTTCAAACTGACCGTGAGAAACTAATAAGATACTTTTCTTCTTCAACTATACTAAGCTTAATAATTTATTCTTGTGCTGAAATCCTTGACTTTATCTTACGAATATGCCGGATTACTTGAGTGATTTTAAGTTGTATTTCTTAATTTTATTATACAGCGTAACCCTGTCAACTTTCAGAGCCCTGGCTGAACGCGAGATGTTCCAGTCATGTTTATTGAGAACTTCGAGAATATATTTTTTTTCCAGTTCATCCAGGCTTTTATAGGAGTTTCCTATCGAATTCTTTTCCAGGGGCAAGTCTTTCAATGTGATTTGTTTTCCGTTTCCGATAACAATGGCACGCTCGATCATATTTTCAAGTTCCCTGACATTGCCCGGAAAGTCATATTCCTGGAGCCTTTTAAGTGCCGCCGGATCGATGGAAATCAAATCGCGGCTCATAGAAGTACAATATTTTTTCAGGAAATGATCTGCCAGTAGTGGAATATCATCTGTGCGCTGACGCAGTGGAGGCACGTTGATGTTCACTACATTGAGCCTGTAAAACAGGTCTTCGCGAAAACCGCCATTTTCTACTAATTTTTTCAAATCCCGGTTGGTGGCGCAAACTACCCTGAAATCTGATTTTATTTCTTTGTTTCCACCAACTCGCATAAAAGTTTTTGATTCAAGCACCCGCAGTAATTCAATTTGCATTTTCGGCGAGATCGTTGCAATTTCATCAAGGAATATAGTCCCACCATCGGCCATTTCAAACCTTCCTTTCCTGTTAAACATGGCACCGGTAAAAGCACCCTTTTCATGGCCAAACAACTCGCTTTCTAGCAGGCTCTCTGACAGAGCGCCGCAATGAACGCTTACCATAGGGAAAAATTTACGGGGCGAATTAAAATGAATAGCTCTTGCTATCAGCTCTTTACCGGTTCCGCTTTCTCCGGTGATGATAACAGATGAATTGGATTGGGCCACGCTTTCAACTTCCTGCAGTACCTTGATCATAATTTCGCTGTTCCCAATAATATCTTCAATATTGTCCAGTGAAATGAGCTTATTCTTCAGAGCTTCGTTTTCTGATTTTAGCTGGATCTGACTGGTAGCATTTCGAATTAAATGTGACAGATCATCGGGGTCGAATGGTTTGGTTACATAATCGTAGGCACCATCCTTTAGTGCCTGTACGGCTGTTTCAACCGAAGCGAAAGCGGTCATTACAATCACAATTGTGTCTTTGTGTATCGACTTGATCCGCCGGTGCATTTCCAGCCCGTCCATCCCCGGCATCTTAATGTCGGCCAGAATAATATCATATTGATGCGATTCAATGAGTGTCAGAGCAGCTTTAGCGCTCTCGGCGCAATCCACGTCATAGCCATCTTCAATAAACCAGTTGTACAAAGAATCCCTTACAGATTCTTCATCATCAACGATTAAAAGTGAAACATTTTTTGACATATCTACTAATCTTTATGCTTTATCAAAGGTAAAATAATTGAAAGTGTTGTTCCTTTTCCAAGTTCTGAATCAATCTCAACTTTGCCTTTATGATTATGAATTATGCCATGTACAATGGCCAGCCCAAGTCCGATGCCGCTCGCTTTTTGTTTTGCCGAGAAAAAGGGATCGAAAATATGGGGTATATCAGCAGCAGCAATGCCTACCCCATTATCAGTTATTTGCAGTTTAATATGGCCATCGCCGGCATTTTCTGTTCTCATTAATATCTCCCCGTTCTCAACAATTGCTTCTGAAGCATTCACTAAAATGGCCACGCAGGCTTGCTTGATCTGGTTTTCGCTGCAATGGATCATATCTGAGGTAGCCGAGAAATCAGTATAGAAATTTATATCAGTCATTTTCATCTGGTGGCTCATGAGATTGAAAGTGTCATTTAAGATTTTATGCAGGCTTTTGTTTTGGAAATCCTTCTGATCTTTTCTGGAAAAATCGAGCAAACCCTTCACGATATCGCCACAACGTTTGGTTTCATTTTCAATTATCGTCAGGTATTTTAGCATCGATTCCTTTGTATTAGTTTCTAAATCAAGTTTGCTTAGTTGCTTATGAACCAGTTTTGTATACGTTAAAACACCTGAAAGTGGGTTGTTGATTTCATGGGCAACCGATGAAGAAAGTTTGCCAAGAGAAGCGATTTTCTCCACATGGATCAACTCACTTTGAATTTCTGATAATTCTTCTGATTTCTTTTGTACTTTGTATTCAAGCTGGTGCGACCAGTTTTCAAGTTCCTTATTGGCAATATTCAGATTGTCGAGCATATTGTTAAATGCTACCGAAACCATTCTCATATCATCTAGCAGATCGGGCTTAATTTCCAGCCGGGTACTTTTATCGCCTTTGGCAACCGCTTCACTGGCATGTATAATCTCATTCAAGGGCATTTTAATTTTTTTACGCGTAAATAAAATAAGAAACGCGACCAGCAAGATGGTGGTAATAGTAGCCAATATGAAAAAATGCTTTGATGATGTTATCACGGCGTTATCCACATCCTGCAACGGGATTTTTATAATCAGCGATCCAAGCGTTTTTTCACTTGGCTTATGGGCGTGGCAGGCGCTTGTATAGCACGACTTCTCGTTTTCAATCGGAGACCATATTAACAACTGCCGATGTCCTGTTCCATTAATGGTCATGGAGCAAGCATTTTCTTCATCAATAATAGTGTATGTTTTTTCCCTGCCGGGGAATAAGCTACCAATGCTATCATGGCACGACTTGCAGTCGGGATTGCTGGGCGCTGAAGCATCAAATACAAATGATGAATACACAAGATTATCGTAGTTATCGTACATATTTACCTCATCAATGCCGGGCAGGGTATGGATGATGTCCAGTGTGCTCTGCAGGGCACTTTTATCGTTGGTCAGCATCGAATGATACAAAGCGCCTTCCACCATTGATCCGATATTGTTGCCATTTTGACGGATAGTGGTGTTCATATATTGTTCATAAACCGATTTGAATATCAATCCGAAAGATAAAAATAGAATAATGGATAGCACGGTAATGATGTAGATTACCCGGCTGAAAATTGAGGAACGGAAGCGCAGATACTTCGTGTAGAACGTATACGCTTTGCTGTTTTTGAATCTTTTTTTGCTGAGAAAAGCCATGACACTTCCCCTTTATTAGTTATTGGCCGGATGGTTAAAATCCGGCCAATAGAATGTGATTGCAATTTAACAATAATATCCCTGCCTTGCAAGGGTTTTGATAATATTAAAGCGTGTTGTCCAGAAATGATTCCTGGAAATCATGCCATATTTCTCCGTCCAGTTCCGATAGGATGTGCTGACGGATTTCTCCACCTTCCTGCAAGGTGACCATTGCAGGCTCTGATGAATGTTTGGCTACTGAAACTGCCAGGAAGTCTTTCAGCCTTTCCACTTCCGATTTGATCCAGCTTGCTGCTTCATCTGCCATGTAAAATGACTGGGTTTCCTTTTTCCAGTTTGAAGGCTCCACGGCATACATCCAGCCTTTTTCATATGGGTCTTCGTTTAGCAGATCAGGGTCTTCCTGTAAAGCCGTATTTACATGTACAATTTCACCTGATATAGGTGAAAAAACAAGCAGCTTTTTCCCGTCCTGGTTAATTTCGGCCAGCAATTCACCTTTCTTCAGGATTTCTCCTTCAGCCTTAAGCGAATTCACATCCACATGACCGACAATTCGGGTCATAAAATCATCCAAACCAAGTTTGGCATTTCCTGTTTTTTCAAGAAAGAGCCATGTATGGTTTTTGTTGTAAAACAACCCGCGCGGAATTCGTAAAATATTGGCTGTCAGCACACCGATGGTCTGCTGTATGCGTTTTGCAACGTCTGTTTCCCGATTGATAATGATCCAGAAGGGAATCAACAGGATAAGAAAAGCAATAATGAAAAGGTATTCAATACCCTTTGTATCAAAAATGTTGTAGTAAGTAAAACCGTCCATGATTCATATTTTTAGTTGTTGTTAATTTATAATATTGACTTATTTATTTTTTGTAACCCACGAAGGCGGATCGTTGAGCACTGGCATGCGGTTGATAACCCACCTGAACACCCATATTTCGATGAATAACACACAGAGCGTAACAACAATTTCCATCCACGAAGGGAAGTAGTGTGTGGCCGCATCCCATCTAAAACCAATAACCGTTACATTCAGCCGGTTGATAATGATACCAACTATCGTGATAATGGAAGCTATTTTGATTAGCAGGACATTATTCCTTCGGTAACTGTAAAAGAACAGGACCATTGGTAACGCTACAAATCCGATCATCTCGGTAAGATACCAGTATCCCATGCCAGTGTTTAGCAGTGTCCAGTGTTTTCCATGCACGAAAACAAGTATTTGTAGGAAAAAGTAGGCAAACATGGCGCCGGCACAGATTTTTGATAATCCGTGTAAAATACTGTTGTGGGCTTTTTTGTTTTTGTCACTAATCTTGTTAAAAAATACTTTGTGACTGATGGACCCCTCAAAAATTACCATGGAAAGACCGGCAAAGATGCTTGACACAAAAAACATAACCGGGATGAATTCGGAATACCACAGTGGGTGAATCTTGTCCTTTGCCATCAGGTATAAAGCACCCAATCCCGATTGATGTAAGGTGGAAAGCGTAATACCGAAAATGACGGCTGCAAGTGTCATGCCTGAAAGTATTTTATGGGCTCGTTTAGCACCTATCCACTCGGCAATAGCGGGCGAAAATTCAATAAGCTGGGCTACCATATAAAGTAAGAAATGCCAGGCAACCAAGAATAAAACCGAACTTGTACCAAAGCTGTTGCCAATAATGGGATTAATCACATTCCACGGCCGTCCCAGATCGAGAAGCAAGGCCCCAGCATAAAATACATAAGCCAAAAAGCCGTTTAACACCGTTACCCTCACAATGGAATGGTATTTATGCATATTCAGGATGTACACCATAAAGGTGATGACATAAGCGCCACCGGCAAAAGCAACACCAGTAACTACATCAAATCCGATCCATAAACCCCAAGGTACTTCCTGGGTAAGGTTGGTAATGGAACCAATTCCGTATATAAACCTGATAACGATCAGTACAATACCCAATAGAATAATAGGTACAGAAATAATATTAAAAGGGGTAAAGATCTTTCCTTTGGGTTTCAGTTCCTGCTTTAAAAACTGCCAGGTGCTATTTCCGGTTCGGTTTTTTTCAACCGCTATTTCACTTGTATGATTCATTTTCTTCAGGGTTTTTAGGTTGGTTATTTTTTGTTGCTTCATGGATGCCAAGTAAAATGGTGGGCCACAGCACAAATATGGTAGGTACACTATACAGGAATCCTTTGGACAAGGCCGGATAGGATGATTTTTGCAACCGGGTATTAAATCCAAGCTCTTCGAATGGTACCGGCGACAAGTATAGAAAAGAAGTACCTCCGGCTTCCGTTTCACCATAAATATGATCCACATACTGATCAGGATTTTCTACAATTCTTTTCCTGGCTTCAGCAATTAAATCCCTGCGTTTTCCGAACATAAGAGCCTCTGCCGGACAATTTTCAACGCAGGCAGGCTTCTGACCTTCAAGCAGCCGGTCATGACACATATCGCATTTGGTAATTTTCGGATTGGCACTGTGGTATTCAAACTTGGGTACATCAAACGGGCATGAAACCATACAATAACGGCAGCCCATGCACTTGTCGCCACGCCAGATCACAGGCCCTTCCTCGGTTTTGTGCATTGCACGGGTTAAACAGGCCGCGTCGCATGCAGGCTGATTGCAATGCATACACTGGCGTTTTACATATACCTCGCCTTTGGAGGTGTCGTAGGCGTTTACGATTGTTCGTCGTGTTTCATCGGTTTTCCTGATGATGCCGACTTCGGGCATGCCTGTTGGTTCCGGTAATCCGTTTGCTTCAGCGCAGGCATACTCGCAACTCTGGCATCCCACACAACGTGTGGCATCATACAGAATACCGTAAAACTCCACATCTTCTTTTGTTTCGGGTGTCGCGTTTAAGGGTTTGTTCATGGCCAGTGAAACACCGGTTACGCCCAATATCCTTAAAAAATTTCGTCGTTCTATTTTCATGTTTCTTGAAATTTAATGAATGGAAATTCTTTTTAATTAATGATACTTGTGTCGATGTATTTCTTCTGAAAATCTTCCCAAACTTCGGGTCCGCATTCATGAAGTACATCCTGGATGATTTCACCACCATCCTGGTAGGATATTTGAGCCATATTTAGTGATTTTAGATTGACTGATGCAGCGAGAAAATCTTTGAGTCTGATAATTTCATTTTTCAGCCATTCCCGGTATTTATCCGTCATACGAAGAAACTGGATCTCACGCAGATAATTGGAAGGTTCAATCGTATAAATCCATCCATCTGCATAAGGTGAAGTGTTGATAGTTGAAGGTTCGTCTTCCAGTTTTTCATTTATATCGATGATCTTTCCTGATATGGGTGCGTACACATTGAGTTGTTTACCATTTTGGATAAGAGAGATCAGTGGTTCATTCTTTTTCAGACGATCTCCCGGTGCTTTCATTTTTACGCGGGTATAAGTGCCGGTAATCCGTTGCAGGAAATCGTCGATGCCTACCTTTACAGTTCCATCTTTTTCCATAAACACCCAGGTATGGGTTTTATCAAAATATAAGCCATGAGGAAGGTTCACTTTAGTCTCTGTAATGGTGTTAGGCACATTCCCCATCTCATTCGTCAATGAAGTCGCTTCTTCCTTTCTGTTTTTTCTCGTGCTATAAAGTGAAATCCCAAGTGCTACGAGTCCTGCAATAATGACTAAAACCATTATAATTTTCAAAAACGCGTAGTTTTCTGTTGGAAGGGTTTCTGCGTAAAAGTTTTCACTATTGAGCCTTTGCTCATTTGCAAGCCTTTCGCTTGATACCAGCCCGGTGAATCCATTATCGGCCAGTAGGCTTTGTCCATCATCTGTGATCCACTGGAGGAAAGCAACTGCGGTTTCATTTTTAGGCGACTTATCAGCTACAACGTAAAAGTTGTTTACCATTGACTTAGGATATTTGCCTATCCAGACAGCCCTGGTAAAATCGCCCGGACTTTGATAAATATTCTCGAAATAATCCAATTTGCCATTGCCGTTTTTATCAATAGGCAGGATGCAAATATTCTCAAGCCAGTTTTGATTGGCCGGATTCACAATGTCATTCAATTTACAAAAACCAATGCCATATACATCCTGCTGCACGGCAGCCACAAGCTCCTTATTATTATTCACGTTGCTGGTATGAGGGCTGAGCAAAGGGCTGTCCAAAAATTTGTTGATGAATAAAATATTAGATTCATCATTTATCAGGTAATAATTCAGGCGGATGTTTTCGCCTTCAGCAAAAGAGGACCAGGTTGGTGTTTCCTGATTGTTGATCATCGCAGCTAAATCTGAAATCTTAACACCTTTCTTATTCATTTGATCGATTAAAGGGTTGTGTGAGTTGATGACCGGAATCAATATATCCCGTCCAATAATAATCTTCCATGAAGTGTTGGCATTGGATGGTTCAAAGGCATGGTTGGAAATAAAGCGCAAATCTGCTTCATCTGTTGCTATGTCAATCATTTCAGCCGAATTTAGCACATTAATGCTTTTAAAGTTGGGATGCTGTTTAGTGAATTCAGCGCTCCATTGTTGGACTACGGGAAATAAATCGGGCGAACAAAGAATTTGGGTTGTTTCAGCCGTGGAAGTTTTTTCTTTATCCGGTGTGGCGTTTGGTGCAGCCATCGAATAGAAGCTAAAAAGAACTGCAAATAAGAAGAGAAACTTTTTCATCGTATTGATTTTTTAATTGTTAGTGAGATCATTATTTTAAAGGAACTGAAAACCCTGTTTCAATATTGATACCAAACCAGGAAAATAGGTCGTAAGTAACTTATAAACAGGCAGATAAAAATCAAGAAGCGCAATGAAAAAATTACATAAGTGTTTAATAATTAAACACCTGAATTTTTATAATGACATAAGAGGAAGAATATCAGATAGATAGATAAACTGTTGAATTATTAAACAATGTTTAATAATTCAACATATACTGAAAATAGGAGTATTTTTTATCAGGTGAACGCTTATGAAAGCATTCGCAAGAGGCACACTATTAGTGATTTATTGTTTTTAGTTGAACCCTAAGCGAATCTTAGCTTCCATAGGATCAAAATTGCTTCGTCTGAACGGATGAGCTTCCGTATTAAAAATGTATTCATCAAAATTGAATGTATTTTTATGGTACGAAAAGGTGAGATAGAAATATTTCAAAGTTTCAGCAAAGAAAAAAGTGGGCATATAGTCTTTCTGCTCCATGGTTTGCACATCTTTAATCGAAGTATAAGCGACATCCGTTTTACAATACTTTTTAATATCACGCCAGAAATTCTGGTTCATGGTATAAAAGGTAATGTCTCCGGTTATGTGGTATAAATAATAGGCCGATTCAATAATTTCAGGGTTCAGATCATAAGCCGGGTAATTAGGTGTACCTTTCTTGTAATCATATACCATGGGTTCAAGGCCATACTTATCCCAAAGCCAATTCCATGTATCCTGTAGTTTTATTGCCCGGGTTGTATCACCGGATAAGGCAAGGATGGCCGGAAAGAAAGCGTCGTATAAAGTGATTACGGAACTTACTTGTTTTCCGGTATTCTTATCCACCCGGCCATACCAAAGCTTCCCGTCATATTCCTCTGCCATATAGGTATGGATATGGGCTATGCTCTCCTCCCATATCTTTTTCAACTCCTCATCACCGAAAAGTAAATAACTTTTGTACAGGTACTCGTAATACGAGTCGACACCGGCACAGATATGACTTTGAGAGGAAATCCATTCGCCGGTTTCCACATCAATTATATCACCGATAAGCCCGATGGGAGATCGCCTATCATAAATGGCCAGGGTGGCTTTTTTTCCTGCCTGGTAATACTTTGGGTCTTTTGTATAATAGCTCAGTATGCCCATTTCCATAGTGTAGGTGGCCGCTTCAGCCACGTTTACCGTATCACCCCTGGCTACACCCGTATGAAGATTTACCCAGTACTTTGGAATACCTGTTTTTGTATCGAAGGCCGGCAGCATCCTGTCAGCAAAATCGCGGGCTTTCTCCAAAACGAGCGGGTTCTCAGAAAGTTCATACATCGCCAGCAATCCGCCTAAAATCCTGATGTTGACTTCAAATATTTTAGCATCCACATTCTTATTGAAGTCCAATGAATCCACCACATAATTTTCAATTTCCTTCGCTTCCTCTTTTAATTCCATCAGGAAAAGCGTGCTGTAAGCGTCAATAGGCGAAATATAGAGGGGTTCCTCGTACCAATCACTGTAGGATTTTGATAGTGGTGCCAACGCATCATGACCCCACGCGTATTGTTTGTAAGCATTCCAGCTTCGCTTTGTTTCATTTATGATTTCCTGGCTCAGTTTATCAATACCTGATTGATCTTGATTGTCTTTCGATTCTTTAATGTTAATATTATGGCATGATACCAGTAAGACAAACATGAAAAATACCGGAATAGTTCTCTTCATAATAGTTGGTATAAAATACGTGATGGTCTCAAATGACTATAGCTTGG
This sequence comes from Bacteroidales bacterium, assembly GCA_036351335.1. GTDB lineage: Bacteria > Bacteroidota > Bacteroidia > Bacteroidales > F082 > UBA4459. The sequence goes on from JAZBOW010000357.1 coordinate 31,298, forward strand.
GTTTTAAAGGTTTTAAAATTATAAATTTAATGAATGGGCTGCAGGAAATTAATAACTAATATTGATCTCTAAATTTTTCCGAACTTTACAACCCATTAATTCTTAATTCAAAATCCTTATGTTTTCAGTCATTATTTCAAAAAATAGATTGCCACAATTGATTCTGGCAAATATAGTAGCATTATTATTTTACGGATTGAATGTCAAAGCCCAGGATGATCCGGGCATGCTCACACTGGACCGTCTTTTTACTGATAATGAGTTTGTATCTGAACGCTTTGGCCCGGCCAGGTGGCTGGAAGATGGCTCTGGATATACAACCCTTGAATCTTCGGAAAGTGAGATTGGCGGAAGAGAGATTGTAAAATATGATCCCGAATCTGGCGAAAGGACCATTCTTGTTACATCTGATCAACTGATACCCAAAGGAAAAGAAAGTCCGTTACAGATTTCAGATTATCATTGGTCGCCCGATGGTAGCAAACTGCTGATCTTTACAAATACACAAAGGGTGTGGCGTTATCATACGCGAGGTGATTATTGGGTGATGGATTTGAAGTCTGGTCAATTATCCCAACTGGGCATATTCGCTGATCCTTCAACCCTGATGTTTGCCAAATTTTCCCCGGATGGAAAGCAGGTGGGTTATGTAGTGAAACATAATATTTATGTTGAAGATCTGGCAACGTCTCAAGTAAAACAATTGACATTTGATGGCACGGAAGACTTAATTAACGGTACATTCGACTGGGTATACGAAGAAGAATTTGGATTGAGGGATGGTTTCCGATGGAGTCCCGATAGCAAATCGATCGCCTACTGGCAACTGGATGCTTCGGAAGTGAAGGACTTTTATATGATCAACAACACGGATTCTATTTATTCATATATCATTCCTGTTCAGTATCCGAAAGTAGGCCAAACCTTGTCTGCATGCAGGGTAGGTGTGATCCCCGCTGAAGGAGGAGGTAACACGGTTTGGATGCAACTGGATGGCGATCCGCAGAATAATTACATTGCCCGGATGGAATGGGCTGCCAATTCTGATGAAATCATTTTTCAGTACCTGAACCGCCATCAGAATACCATTCAGTTGATACTGGGTAATGCCAAAACGGGCGAAGCAACAAATATCTATACTGAAAAAGATGACGCATGGTTAGATGTAATTGATGACTTGGTTTGGCTGGATGATGGTCAATCGTTTACATGGGTAAGTGAGCAAACAGGATGGCGTCATATTTATGTGATCAGCCGTGATGGCAAGTCGGTTCAGCCGGTTACTAAAGGTGATTTTGATGTGATCTCCATACAGAATATCGATGTGAAAAACGGTTATGTGTATTTTATTGCTTCACCTGATAATGCAGCACAACGCTACCTGTTTCGTGCACCACTGGACGGGAAAAAAGTGGCAGAAAGGTTAACACCAATGGATGCACCCGGATACCATAGTTACCAAGTGTCGCCTGATTCGAAATGGGCCATTCATACATTTATGAATGCCAGTACCCCTGTGACGATTGACCTGGTAAGTTTACCAAAACATACATCAGTAAGAATGCTGGTAGAAAATAAGGAACTCAAAGAAAAATTGAGTCAATTGAATGCCAATCCGGTGGAGTTTTTCAAAGTTGATATTGGCGATGGTGTTGAACTGGATGGCTGGATGATCAAACCACCAGGTTTTGACCCTGAACAAGAATACCCGGTTTTATTCCATGTGTACGGTGAACCGGCCAGCCAGCGCGTGCTTGATATACCACCACGTTTATGGCATGTGATGATGTCGCAAAAGGGCTATATCGTTGCCTGTGTCGACAACAGGGGCACACCTGCTCCGAAAGGCAACAAATGGCGCAAGAGTGTGTATATGCAAATCGGTATTCTTTCCTCTGCCGACCAGGCAAAAGCTGCTGAAATAATCGGTGGTTGGGATTTTGTGGACAAAGACCGTATGGCCATCTGGGGATGGAGTGGCGGAGGTTCCAGCACCCTGCAGGCCATGTTCCGTTACCCTGAAATTTATCATACAGGCATGTCCGTGGCGCCGGTTCCCGACCAGCAATTGTATGATGCTGTGTACCAGGAAAGATACATGCGGACTGTGGAAGAAAACCCGGAAGGTTTTAAGAATGGTTCTCCCATCAATCATGCGAAAAACCTGGAAGGCAATTTATTAATCGTACATGGAACCGGAGACGATAATGTGCATTACCAGGGAACGGAAAAGTTGATCAATGAACTCATCAAATACAACAAATATTTTACCATGATGGCTTATCCGAATCGTTCTCACAGTATCAGGGAAGGAGAGGGGACAACGCTTCATATATATGAACTTTTAACCAGGTATTTGATGACTAATATGCCACCTGATAAAAATTAAATAATAAAAGGTATAATCATATATAAACGAGAATTATGTTCGCAAAAGATACGTATATACAACGACGAGAAAAATTAAGAAAAACAGTTGGATCGGGAATCATTCTCTTGCTGGGAAATGACGAAAGTCCGATGAATTATACGGATAATCCTTTCCGGTTCAGACAGGACAGTACCTTTCTGTATTTCTTTGGGTTAGACAAACCCAACCTGGCAGGAATGCTTGATTGCGAAAGCGGAGAAGACTGGATTTATGGTAATGACCTGACCGTTGAAGATTTCGTTTGGATGGGGCCACAACCTGCCCTTGCTGAGCAAGCAACCCAGGTGGGAGTTAAAAGAACTGCGTCAGTCAGTTCCTTGGTGGCTCTGCTTGGTAAGGCTGCAAATACGGGCAGAACCATTCATTTTTTACCTCAATACAGATCAGAAAACAAGATCAAATTGTTTGAATGGTTGGGTCTTCTACCGGCAGAACAACAGGACGCATCATCGGTTGAATTGATCATTGCTGTGGTTAACCAACGAAACTATAAAACATCTGAGGAGGTGGAAGAGATACGGAAAGCTGTTGATGTTACTGTGGATATGCATACCCTTGCCATGCGAATGGCCAAGCCCGGGGTAACTGAAGCTCAAATCGCAGCAGCGGTAAATGAAGTAGCAGAAGCAACCGGCGGACGGATATCCTTTCCGATCATCGCAACAATTAACGGCCAGACATTGCACAATCATTACCATGGGAATACATTAAAAGAGGGAGATATGTTCCTGCTGGATGCAGGAGCAGAAACAATCATGGGTTATGGAGGAGACCTTTCGAGTACCGTTCCTGTCAGTGGCAAGTTCACGGAACGGCAACGTGATATTTATAACATTTGCCTCGCTAGCCATAATCGCTCTATTGATATGCTAAAACCCGGTATTCCCTTCAAAGATGTGTATTATGAATCGGCAAGGGTGATCGTGAACGGCTTAAAGAATCTGGGGCTGATGAAGGGCAATACTGAAGATGCTCTTGTTAATGGGGCCCATGCGTTATTTTTCCCATGTGGCTTAGGACATATGATGGGCCTCGATATACACGATATGGAAAACCTGGGAGAGGTATATGTAGGCTATGGGGGTGAGCCGAAGAGTACCCAATTCGGATTAAAATCATTACGGTTGGGACGAGAACTGGAGCCTGGCTTTGTGCTGACGATTGAGCCCGGCATTTATTTCATTCCTGAACTGATCGACCAGTGGAAATCGACCAACCACAATGCCGATTATTTAAATTTTAATGAGATAGAAGAATACAGAAATTTTGGAGGGCTGAGAAACGAGGAAGATTTCCTGATCACAGAAACCGGATATGAATTGTTGGGTAAACCCAAGCCAAAAACCATTGATGATGTGGAAGCGGAATGGGCGAAGGGATTGTAGATTATATTAAATTTGAATAGGAAAAGGTTTTTCCTTTTTCAATAGATTTAATTGCTTTATAAATCTCATACTGGCACAGCTCGGTATGATGTTTACCATAGCAGGTATTTCCGTCAGGGTCATTTTTATAATACTGGTAAAGTATTGGCAATGCTTTTTCCGATTCAATCTGGGCCAATGTCCAAATGGCGATATGGGAGCGGTCGCTTGCCGAATTTTTTTCATCCTGAAGCAAAGCAATCAGGGCATCTTCTGGAGTACCTCCGTATTTTTCCAGTGCTAATTCAATATTTGATTTTACACTTTGTCCGATCCAAAAATGAAAGGTGAAAAGCGCAAACAGGATTGTTAGTACAATTCCAACTCCTATTAATGATCTTTTTAATAGCTTTTTCATCGCACTTTAGTAAAAACTAATTTCAGGTCTGAAGATAAACTGTCTTCAAAGAAATTTCCGATAATAAGTTGGTTTTTATCTAAATCGTGATGGAAATAATGATTATGAGGATAGCCATTACTTGATAGCATCCATCTTAATGCGATACTGTCTTCTGATAATTCATATTGGTACAAACCTGAATTATATTTTGGTAATAAATAACCATTTCGAATTTCTTTACCTCTGTTCAAATTAAAATAAGCTTGGTTACCATGTTTGCTAAAAACTAAAGTATCTGAATTGTTGGAAGATTCTATCCAGCTACCAATGAATAATTCATTATCGTCTACTTCTTTTTGACAGCTTAATAATGAATAGATGACAACACTTAGAGTTATAAATAATAGTTTCAATATGTACTTTTTAAATGCAATAATTATTCTATTAGGTTGTTTTCAAGATACCCATCTCCTGAAAATGAGACAATATGATGTTTCGAATAAACGAAATTATATAGAAAATCATTGTGTAAAGGATATCTTTTATTACGAACCGTGCTGAAGATTTAAAACTTAACAATTCCTTAACGTATGTGTGCCCCGGATCATGTAATTTTGCATCAGAAAACAAAGATAAAAAGCATCTTTGCGGAAATAGAGCGGTGGTGGCCAAGTAAAAGCACATTGTCGCGGTGAAGACTTTCTAAAAGGAATCTTCAGTTGGCTGGAATCTTCCGGCTTTTTTTATGCCCTTTTGTTTCCTATGAAAATGAAGAATGAATCTTATTCTTTACCCAATGGTTGTTGAGTAATATGACAATAAGCTCATAAATGTATTTCCGTAAAATGCCTGATCGGTATAAAAACTTCATGATTTTCAATTGAATGGCATTGTAGCGGATCACTGAGTTTATCTCCTCGGAAATATAATCTTTGTCAAGAATGGTCTTGGCAGTCACTTCACCAGAAACCAATGCCTGGTAGATGCCTTCACCGGTGAGCCCTGAGGCAAATCCACCGGCTTCACCTACCAGGAAAATATTTCCAAACTTATAGCCCCGGTAATCATAACTAATAGGAGCCGAATGATAAACAGCATCTTTAATAGAAATACTTTTTTCTTTGAGCCATACATGGAAATTGTCTTTTAATTTTTTGGCCGACATCATTTTCGGATCACACACGCAACCCACCACAAAACTGTTTTCATGCGGAAAAACCCATGCATACCACGATTTAAAGTATTTTGAATATAAATGGATTTCAAGCCGCGGATCTAAATTGGGTGCAGGTACGGTGTACTGGATGCCGATCAGTTGTTTTTCCTGAGGTAATTTTAAATATTTCCTTACGATAGAAGCATAACCATCAGCACCTACAAGATATTTATAATTGATTTTCTCATTTCCATTTATTACAACGTGGTCCGGTTGGATATCCGTAACCCGGGCATTCGTTTTAACCTCTACATTTTCAGTTTTTAATTGCCCTCTTTGCCATTTTCCAAGTTCTTTGCGTTTTAGTGTAAAGACAAAAGCTTCCGGTGCATTGGTCATGCTATTTCTTTTTTCAGAGATAACAGCGGTTTTGGTAACTTTATGTTCTATGATATGATCAGGAATGTCGATTACACGCAAATCTTTCCGTGTCAGGCCACCCGCACAAACTTTATCGCCAAACGTATCTCCTTTTTCAAGCAGTAAAATATTTAATGATGAATTACTTAAAACTTCAGTACATCTTAAACCAGCCGGGCCTGCGCCAATAACAATTACATCGTAGCTATTCATTCAAGTCTTATTTTATCACAAATGTTAAGAGTAATGCACCCTAAAATTATAATTTTTGCTAAAATCAATTAACCACAAGGTTTATTAACTTTTTAATAAGTCAATTTACCGCTGTGCCATATTGTACAAATATACGTTCGAAAATGAACAGTGTATGCCCAGGACAGATTTTAAAAACGAACATAACAATAAGAATAACAGCGCTTAATAATCAATGGCATAAATTTAGTAAACTGAAATCAACCAAAAAACTATTACATGGATCGAGTTATTGAAAAGAAGAAATGGACCACAAAAAGGATCATTACTATTACATTAATTGCTGTATTCGGATTCTTCCTTATTTATTTGATTTTTCTCCGCGACAAATCTTCGAAGCTGTATATAAATAAAAACCAGCTAACGATTGTTGAAGTGAAAGAAGACAAATTCCAGGAATTCATTCCGATCGATGGGGTCGTATTCCCAAAAAACACCTTTTATATTGATGCCATTCAGGGCGGGGTAGTTGAGGCTATTTATACCGAAGATGGAGACATTGTCAAAAAAGGTGATACTTTGTTAAAACTTTTGAATACTGCGATGGAACTTAATTATATGGAGCAGGAAACACGGATGCTGGCCGAGATCAATAACCTGCAAAACACCAAACTTTCGCTGGAGCAGAATAAATATGTGCGCCAAAAAGAAATAGTCCAACTGCAGTATGAAATTGACCTGACAGAACGCGATTTTAAACGTAAGGTTCAATTGTACGAGAGTGGCGTAATCTCTGACAAGGAATTTGAGGATGCTGAAAGGGATTATAAATACACCCTCAAGCAACTGAATATTTCTGTCGAGTTACAACGCCTGGATTCCATTTCGCGCGAATCCCAGAAAATTGATATTCAAACTTCTTTAAGCCGCATGCAGGAAAACATGAAACTTCTTCGGAAAAATATGGAAAACGCCTATGTGAAAGCACCTGCAGCCGGTAAATTATCATCATTTAACCTCGAGATCGGACAAACCAAATCGGCAGGTGAGCACCTGGGGCAAATTGATGTTCCCGGCGGATTCAGGTTGGAAGCCAGGATTGATGAAAGATATGTTTCACGTGTTTTCAATGGACAGGAGGCTGAGTTGTACTACACGGGTGACACCTATAAACTATTTGTTGATAAGATTTATACCGATGTGATCAATGGTGCTTTTAAAGTGGATCTGTTTTTTAAAAATGATGAAGCTCCGGCCGGTATTAAAAGGGGGCAAACCGTACAGATCAGGTTGACATTTAGCGGTGAAACGGATGCCATTATCGTAAAGCGTGGTGGTTTCTTCCAGGAGACCGGTGGCAACTGGATATATGTGCTTGATCCGTCAGGTGACTTTGCCTACAAACGATCTATCAGGATCAATCGGCAAAACACCAACTTTTATGAAGTAACGGAAGGACTTGAGCCCGGTGAAAAAGTAATAGTTTCATCCTACGACTCATTCGGCGATAAGGATAAAATAATTTTTAAATAGATCAATCAAATTTTCTTTAAAAAGTCAATCAAAATATACAATACCATGATAAAAACCAGTGAATTGTCTAAAATATTCAAAACGGATGAAATAGAAACAACCGCATTGAATAAAATTAATCTCGAAATTGATAGGGGAGAATTTGTAGCTGTAATGGGCCCTTCAGGATGTGGAAAATCAACCTTGCTTAATATTCTCGGACTGCTGGATACACCCACAGCAGGGGATTTTTATTTTCTGGGTGAAAACGTAGCAGGTTACAGCGAAAAACAGCGTGCCAAAATCCGCAAGAAAAACATTGGGTTTATTTTTCAAAATTTCAACCTGATTGACCAGCTTACCGTTTTTGAAAATGTAGAAATGCCACTGATATATCTGGGAATGAGCACCAAAGAACGAAAACACCGGGTAGAGATCGCCCTGGAGCAAATGCAAATCTCGCATAGGTTAAAGCACTATCCGAACCAGTTATCAGGCGGTCAACAGCAACGGGTGGCAGTGGCAAGGGCCATTGTTTCGAAGCCCCAGTTTATTTTGGCTGATGAGCCTACGGGCAATCTTGACTCAGCCCATGGTGACGAGGTGATGAATATATTGGCTGACTTAAATAAAATGGGGGCCACCATCATCATGGTGACCCACTCGCAAAGTGATGCTGAATATGCTCAAAGAGTTGTTACACTTTTCGATGGACAGCTTCTTGCAGAGAAATTTCATAAAGTGAGTGCCTGATTAAAAATTCTGGGTCATGATCTTCAATTATATAAAACTTGGCATTCGGAATCTCCTCATTCAAAAATCCTATACGATAATAAATGTCGTGGGATTATCCATTGGGATTGCCGCTTTTTTACTGATATTTTTGCATATTCAGTACGAGCTGGGTTTTAACAAGCATATACCTGAAGCAGAGCGCCTCTACAGATGTGTTGAGATCCAGCAAGCACCAGGTGTGGGTGAACAACATGTTGCGGTCACTATGGGACCGTTAGCAGAAGCACTGGTAACCGATTTTCCGGAAATTGAAAAGTCGGTACGAACCCTGTATTGGGGTCCGCGTCCGATCGAGTATAATGAGCAGTTTTTTAACCAGGATTTCGTTGTTTTTGCTGACCCCGAGGTATTCGAGCTATTTGGTATTACATTAATTGTCGGTGATACAGCTACCGCCCTTAGTGAAATAAACTCCTTTGTTGTTTCAAAAAAGGTTGCTTTGAAAATGTTTGGCTCAGTGGAAGAGGCCATGGGCAAGATTGTCCAGGTTAACAGCAAACCGTTTCATGTTACAGGAGTGATGGAGAATCAGCCTGAACAAGCCAGTTTCAGGATGGAAGTGCTTGTGCCTTTTGGATACATGGAAACCAATTTTACATGGTTAAAAGGATGGAACAACAATTCAATAGATACCTATGTGCAATTAAAAGAAGGAACAGACGCCGAAGTATTAAAAGATAAATTCCCTGAATTCATTACCGCCCATAGTGATTCAGAAGACTCAGACTGGCAATGGAAATTGTATTTACAATCCGTGCAGGATATTCATCTCCAATCGGGTCATATCAAATTTCAGGTAATGAATTATAATCAGGGCAATCTAACCATGGTGTATATGTTTTCTATAATTGCCGCGTTGATAATACTGCTGGCATGTATTAATTTTATCAACCTGTCAATTGCCCAATCGGTAAAAAGATCGAGGGAAGTAGGCATGCGAAAAGTGATGGGTGCCGATCGTTTCAACCTGATGAACCAGTTTCTTGGCGAGTCATTTATCATTACCTTAATTTCTATCCTGCTGGCACTGTTGCTGGTTTATTATATGCTTCCTTATTTTAATGAAATCCTTGGTGCTGCCTTTACATTGGATTTCTATAATAATTGGATATTCAACATAGGTTTATTAGTAATTCTTATACTGGTAAGCTTGGTGGCCGGTATCTATCCGGCATTTTATCTAAGCCGCTATAATCCTATAAAAGTGCTTAAAAGTGGCATCGAATCCGAAGGTAGTTATTCCGGTTGGTTAACGAAAGGACTGGTTGTATTCCAATTTGTCATATCCATCGGGATGATTTTCAGTATTGCAGTTACCTATGATCAGTTTAAATATGCACTGAATAAAGACAAGGGCATAAATTATACCGATGTTTTATCGGTTAATTTGTACGAAAAGAATACAGAAGAAAATGTAGCATTTTTAAAAAATGAATTCCTTCTGAACCCCAATGTCAAAGACGTAGCATTTGTTAGTGATGTAAATGGTGTGGCAGGATCGCAGGGAGCCATCACGGTAGATGATAGCGCCGAAACAAGTATAACGGTCAGGTATGGTTTTGTGGATTATAACTTTTTTGACATGATGGAAATTCCAATTATTGCGGGACGGAATTTTGACAGGAAATTTGCTTTTGACGATAGTGTTTCGATGATCATTAATAGAGCAGCAGTTGAATACCTCGGGTGGGAAGATCCGGTAGGTAAACAATTCAGGCCATTTATGGATACAATCACAAAAAGGAAAGTGATAGGTGTGATTGAAGATTACCATTATTATTCCATTCATTCTAAAATTGAACCCGCGATCTATTTGATCAATCCTGATAGGGCATACAACCTGGCAGTTAAGATCAACAACGCTATCAAGAAAGAAACCATTGCTTACCTCGAAGAAATATGGAGCAGCCACTTTCCAGGCATACCTTTTAATTACCAGATGGCTATTGACAGGGTGCAGAAAGATTACAAAAATGAAGAAAGTACTTTTAAGATATTCACCTTTTTTACCCTTTTATCACTTGTCATTTCGTGCTTGGGCTTATATGGATTAACCGCTTTAATTGTTGAAAGAAAGAGCCGGGAAATAGGTATCAGGAAAGTATTTGGAGGTTCTGTTGTACAGATCATCAAATTGATCCTGAACAATTTTATCATGCTCATTATCATTGCTGGCATTATTGCTACTCCTATTGCATGGTACCTGATGAATGAGGCGCTTGATAGCTTTGCTTATCATATTTCAATTACCTGGATATATTTTGCAGAGGCCATACTTATTGCACTTGTTGTAGCCGTTATAACCATCATTTATCATGCATTAAAAGCGGCCACATCAAACCCCGTTGATACACTACGATACGAATAAACAACATTTAATTATGATTTGGAATTATATAAAAATCGCTTTTCGGAACCTAACAAGATATAGATCATTTTCGCTGATAAATATACTGGGTTTGGCAATCGGACTGTCGGCGTCTTTATTGATTGCAATGTGGGTTTTTGATGAAATTAGTTATGATAAATACCACGAAAAATCAGATCAGATTTATAGGGTTGGACGTCACATAAATTGGGATGGACAAATATTGGATGTTCCGGTAACGGGTGGTATTTATGCCGAGACCTTAAAAGATAGAATCCCTGAAATCATTGATTATTCGCGTGTATATCCTATCGAGTTATCCTTATGGAATCATTTAAATGCCAACCAGGAAGAACGGGTGATGTTTTGTGATAAAGGATTTTTTAACGTTTTTTCGTTCACATTTTTGAAGGGAGATCCGCAAACAGCTCTTGTTGAACCTTATACCGTGGTGTTGACAAAGAAAGCGGCGATGGCCTATTTTGGTGAAGAATATCCAATTGATAAAATGCTGGAAATTGAATGGAATGACGAAAGAAAGAAATTCAGAGTCACCGGAATTATTGAAGAAATACCAAGCCAAAGCCACTTTCACTTTGATGTGGTGGCTTCATTTGAAACATTGGAAGAATTAATGCCTGAAAGATTGGACACCTGGGTTTCTAATTATTTATATACTTATATTTTATTACATCCGGAAACCAATCCTGAAGACCTGAATCCCAAATTGCGCGATATTGTTGAAGAGTTTATTGCCCCGGCTTATATGGCATTCCTTGGTGAAGGAGCAACCCTGGATAACATACATGATATTTTTATCTTAACACTGCGACCGATCGAGGACATCCACCTGAATGCCAAATTAATGTGGGAAATTGAGCCACAGGGAAATGTTACCTCCGTTTATATCTTCAGTATCGTTTCTGTGTTGATCCTTTTAATGGCATGTTTTAACTTTATGAATTTGTCGACAGCGTTGGGAAGTAAACGTGCCAGAGAAGTTGGTATCAGAAAAACATCAGGTGCCAGCAGGGCCGAATTAATCGCGCAATTTATAAGCGAATCAATCATTATTGCTTTCATCTCACTCATGCTCGCTTTATTGATCATTGAATTGGTTTTGCCGATATTTAATAATTATACTGACAAGGCACTAGCACTTAGTTTATTTATCGAACCGAAGTATTTTCTGTTTCTGATAAGCATAGTAGTTGGATGTGGTGTTCTGGCAGGCCTTTACCCAGCATTTTACCTTTCAAAATTTAATCCAATGGTTGTTCTTCATAAAAACGAAGAGGCTCGCGGATCCAAATTTTCTGTCAGGCAGGTATTGGTTGTTTTTCAATTTAGTATATCCATTTTACTAATTATTGGAACAATAACAGCTTATCTGCAGATCAATTATTTTAATAATAAACCACTGGGTTACGACCCAGAAAACTTGCTGGTCATATCCACCGAAAGCAGCGAAGTTCGAAATAACCTGGAAACCTATAAAAATGCCATTCTGCATTATCCTGAAGTCAAAAAAGTGACTAGTTCGGGTTCCATACCGGCGGCACTCAATTTTTCTGATAGTGGTTTTAAATCAGAAGAAATGGAGGATGTATTTTCTTCTATTGTAATTGGTGTGGGGTATGATTTTTTCGATACCTATGGAATGGAATTTATTGCTGGCAGGCCGTTTGAAAGGGAATATGGTACCGATACTGTGTTTAAATATATTGTAAATGAGCAGGTGCTCAATAAAATAGGCATCACAAATCCTGAAGATGCAATTGGTACGAAGTACGGATCTTTCAACCGGGATGGGTATTTCGAAAAGGGGGAGATTATCGGTGTATTGAAAAACTTCCACTTCAAACCCCTGGATAAGGAAATTGAACCCATCACTTTTATGTTGAATGAAGATTGGATGGAATATATCACTATTAGATTCGAGACAAGTGACCTGCAAGGTTTTATTACGAAAATGGAAGAAATATGGAAAAAGCAGTTTCCAAATGACCAATACATGTATTTTATGCTAAAAGACAGGTATGAAAGTCTATATATTGATGAAACGAGGATGAAAAACATATTGCTTTCATTCACCTTTCTGGCCATTTTTGTGGGCTGCCTGGGTTTGTTTGGACTAGCTGCCTTTGTTGCACAACAAAAGTCAAAGGAAATAGGCATTCGGAAAGTACATGGTGCACCAGTCAGCAGCATTGTTTTTATGCTTACGCGTCAATTTTCGTACTGGGTGTTGCTGGCCAATATCATTGCATGGCCACTGGCCTTTTATTTCCTTGATCGTTGGTTGTCGAATTTCTTTTATCGCATTGCCATGCCATATTGGGTATTTATATCCGCCGGAATACTGGCATTGATGATGGCACTAATCACAGTTAGTTATAAAGCTTACAGGGCTGCCACTTCCGATCCCTTGAATGCTATTAAATATGAATAAAAATTATTGTTATGAGAGAGATTGTTATACTAATACCTGAGATCGATATTGAGCAAAATGTTGAAATCGATGTCAGAATCAATGGTCGAAAAAAGACCCTAAAATACCGTGTTGAATTGATCAATTGGGAAGGGAACGATAAGCAGGACAGGGTTACGGTGTTGAAACATAAGATTATGGATTATGATAAAGATTGGGAGTTTGTTGAAATAGGGGCTCCTTCGGATCATGAAATACCATTGATGTTCAGGAAGAAAAATGCACTTGAATAGAATAGTCAGAAACTAATATGTGGATAAACTACCTTAAAATAGCATTTCGTAATCTGATCAAGCATAAGCTGTATGCACTGATAAACATACTGGGATTGGCTATTGGTATTGCCAGTTTTATACTCATATGGTTATATATAATTGATGAATTAAGTTATGATCGTTACCACGAACATGCTAAAAATACCTATCGACTTGTTAATGTATACGATTTTGAAGGGGTAGGAGAGAATTCTGCCAGCAGCCCGTTTCCGGTGGCCTGGACACTGAAGAATGACTATCCTGACATCATACAAAATGTAACCCGGGTATTTAACCGTCAGGCACCACGAACTTTGATTGACAATGATTTGGTGAGTTATAATGAACGCCATTTCTTTTTTGCCGACTCCACTTTCTTTCAAATTTTTGATCATGAGTTTATCATGGGTAATCCCTATACAGCACTCAGCGAAATCAATTCAGTGGTGATCACTGAATCAACAGCCCAACGCTATTTTAAGGATGAAAACCCTATGGGGAAAACGGTCCGCATTGAGAAGATGCTTGATTTGAAAGTAACTGGAGTGATCAGAGATGTGCCTCATAATTCGCATTTCACATTTGATTTTATGGCTTCACTTTCAACTATGCGAAAGCCTTATGGAGGTCAACTACCCAAAACCTGGGTGTGGAATCCCTGCTGGACATATTTGTTATTGAAGGAAGGAACGGCGGAAACACTTGAAAAATCATTTCCTGCATACATCGATAAGTATTTTTATGATGCTGAAAAGGAAAATGTGACCCTTTATTTGCAGCCGCTGATTGATATCCATCTAAAATCAAAATTAGATTATGAAATTGAACCTAATAGTAACATCACTTACATAAAAATACTCGGCGTTATTGCTATATTCCTTTTGATCATTGCCATTATCAACTATATCAACCTGGCAACCGCCACATCTGCGGGCAGGGCGCACGAAATTGGTATAAAAAAAGTATTTGGAGCCTTTCGTTCACAACTGGTCTACCAGTTTTTAATGGAGTCAGTCATTCTTTCCCTGATCGCCCTTTTCGCATCCCTATTTATTATTGAGATATTGCTGCCTCACCTCAATAGCTTTAGTGGTAAAGAATTGCAAATCGGTATATTATTTTCACCTGTATATGCTGTCGTTTTGCTGATTATCGGAATAGGAACGGGCCTTTTGGCAGGATTGTACCCGGCTTTTTATCTTTCCGTATTTAATCCTATCATGGCGTTGAATAATAAACTGTCTAAAGCCACAAAAGGTGGGCTGGGCAGAAAAACACTGGTTATAATCCAGTTTGTTATTTCAATAGTGCTGATCATCATCACCTTGCATATTTATAAGCAGGTGAATTATTTTAAAAATGCCGATACAGGATTTGATAAAGAAAATATTGTTATTCTTCCTATTAGTGGAACAACCATTTCACGAGCCTATGAGCCTTTTAAAGAAGAATTATTGCAAAACCCGAATATACTCAGTGTAACAGCGATGGATGACCTGCTGGGAGTTGCTCACAATACCCATGAATTCAGGCCTGAAGGATTTCCGGAAGACAAATGGTCGTTTTATCCGGCATTGGTGATCAGGTATGATTTTCTGGAAACATTTGGTATAAAACTCGTTGCCGGAAGGGATTACAACGAAGATATGAAAACCGACCCCGAAAAAGGGATGTTGATCAATGAGTCGATGGTGAAGCATGTTGGCTGGAAAAGCAATGAAGAAGCCATAGGCAAAAAATTCAGGTCGCTTCAGGGTGAAGAACGCGTGATTGGTGTTATCAGTGATTTCAACGCAACTTCGTTGCATGAATCGGCCGGTCCGTTTGTGTTGAATATCAAAGAAACACCAGGGGTTATTGTATTCTTTTTAAAATATGTCGCCATTAAGGTCGCGGATCAGAATAAAGAGGAAACCATCGCTTTTATCGAGTCGAAATGGAATGAAAAAGAGCAAGGCAGACCTTTTGAATACAATTGGTTTGATCAGGAATTGGCCCAGTTGTATGATGATGAAGATGTACTAGGCAATTTATCACTCATTCTGACGGCCATCATCATTTTCATTGCTGCACTGGGATTATACGGATTAGTATCATTTATGGCTGCTCAACGAACCAGGGAAATTGGCATCCGAAAAGTTTTCGGAGCAGGCCAGGGTTCAATAATGGTGTTGCTTTCGGTAGAATTTGTAAAGCTGGTGACCATAGCTATTGTCATTGCATGGCCCATATCTTATTTATTAATAGATGAGTGGTTGAATTATTTTGC
>JAZBOW010000358.1:0-2029 GCA_036351335.1 Bacteroidales bacterium
ATCCTTTAGATATATGCAATTTGAACACGATCGGTTTTTGTGGGATAGTCTCAATGAATCTGTACCTTGACCTATTACAAAATACTGGTATCTTAATAGTTGGTTTTAATGTCTCACCCGCCGTGAAACATTTCCACTCCTAAGTCCTACAAAGAGAAATTAGAGAATGCAGTTTTGAGTGTTTGTCAATTTGGAGGGTAATTATGGGCATTAAATCGGTATTGCAGCTTCTACTGTTGTCACTGTTACCTATCTTAATTCCTTGCCTTCTATGGGGGTGCTCGACGAGTGGCAAATCATTTACGGCGTCTGACCTTGAACAACTTGGAATTTCGGAAAAAATTGTTCAAATAGAATCTAGGCCTGGCGTAAAATTACGATTCTTATTAATTATGCCTGAAAATCCAGTCGCATCTGTTATTCTTCTTCCTGGAGGTTCTGGTGAACTGAAACTGAGAGAGTCGTTTGGCAAACCTCAGGTCAATCGCATCAAAGATGTTTATCTCGTTAGAAACAGATATAACTATGCTAAAGACGGATTAATAGTTGCCTTAATGGATGTACCCTCTGACTGCAAAAATTCGGGTGAGATGGGTGTTCGAACCAAGAATGGCAAACTCTATAAAATGAGCGCTGAACAGACTGAGGATATCAGATCCGTTGCCGCGTATTTGAAACAAATTGATAATCGCCCTGTATGGGTAATGGGAACCAGCAGAGGAACCATTTCTGTTGCTAATATAGGCATTCGTCAAACAGACGGAATAGATGGTTTAGTCTTTACATCAACGCTTAGTAGCAAGGACGAGAAACATAAATTTCTTGATGAGTATCCGAATGCTGTTCTCGATATGGATTTAAATAAAATCACGCTACCTGTTTTAGTCGTAGCACATCGAGACGATTACTGTATCCTATCTCACTCCAGTGATGCCAGTGTATTAAAAGAAAAATTGATTAATGCTAAAGATACTCAAGTTGCCTATTTTACTGGCGGAAAGAAACAGAAGGGAAGCGAATGCGGATGGTATTCTCCTCATGGTTTCTATGGGATTGAAGAACGCGTTGACAAACAAATTGCGCAGTTTATAAAGTCAAAAACCGACTCGGCCTATCCAGCCCCCAATTTTCGTTCTGATTACTTGTCCATGCTAAACCACAGATCATTCAATATCGAGAATGAAAAGGGACAGGTGGTCAAAATAATTGTTGCCTCACCGGAATTACCCCGAGGCGTTTTTGTTATGTTTCGTAATGGAGACGGACGTCTCAATATTTATGAAACGGATGATGGCCCCGAAATAGGATATAAATTTGTTTTAGTGTCCAGGTGCATGGACCGACTTGCTAAACAGGGGTTTGCAGTAGCGGTCGTAAGTTCCATAAATGAGGATCGACTTAGGTGGCATGAACGATCTACTCAGGAATATCTGAAAGCTATTGAACCTGTGTTCTCATTTCTTAAGCAGGAATACAATTTGCCCATATGGGCTGTTGGCAATGCAGATGGTGGTTTTTCAGCTATCAACGCGGCATTACATCTACCTCAGGTAGAAGCATTGATGCTAATTTCTCCCATTGACCGATCTAAAATAAAAAGTGCAAAACTGCCAAATGGTTATAAAGATTTAGATCTGCAAGCAGTACGCATGCCAACCCTAATTATTGCGCACACCAAAGACTCTTCTGGAATTTCAGGGCCACGAGCTGCCAAAAACATAGCTAGCGAACTAGTGAATAGTCCCCTTGTAACTGTCGATATTTTTTCAGAAGGCAAACCTAATTCAAGTATTGGTAAAAAGTGGGGGAAAATACCACACAGTTTTGTTGGGCGATCTGATATTGTCGTTCAGAGTATTGTGAACTTTACTGAACTTAATCTACTGTGAAGCAACCGTACGATTGGGGCCAACATCGTCCAACGGCATAAACAAAAGAATTATTTGATACCTCCAACTAATCCACAAAATGCCCCAAGTTTTGATACCTGCTATTAAGGCGTAACATCCAGTAATTAAAATCGATTTAC
>JAZBOW010000359.1:0-2428 GCA_036351335.1 Bacteroidales bacterium
CAATGACTTGCTTGGCCGTTTACAGGCCAAAGCTATGAAACATGGTATCAGGTTCAGTTGCCCGGGCAATACGCCTTATATCAACTCCATCGCACCCTCCTCAGAAGTGCCTTTTCCCGGAAGCCAGGAGATTGAACGAAAAATAAAAAGCCTGGTACGCTGGAATGCCATGGCAATGGTGGTACGGGCCAATTTAGAATCCGATGGCATTGGTGGACATATTTCTACTTATGCTTCTGCCGCTACATTGCTCGAAATTGGGTTTAACCACTTTTTTCGTGGTGAAACCGAAGATCAGGAAGCTGACATGATCTATTTTCAGGGTCATGCTTCGCCGGGTGTTTATGCCCGTTCATTTCTTGAAGGCCGACTGACAGAGAAAGATTTGACAAATTTCCGGCAGGAACTAAGGGAAGGTGGCGGTTTACCATCTTATCCGCATCCTCGATTAATGTCCGATTACTGGCAATTTCCAACTGTTTCGATGGGATTGGGACCTTTAAATGCTATCTACCAGGCACGATTTAATAAATACCTGGAAGATCGTGGGTTAAAAGAAATTTCGAACCA
The DNA here is from genome assembly GCA_036351335.1 of Bacteroidales bacterium. GTDB lineage: Bacteria > Bacteroidota > Bacteroidia > Bacteroidales > F082 > UBA4459. The sequence continues at coordinate 571 of JAZBOW010000359.1, forward strand.
GAAAGTTTGGGCCTTTACCGGTGATGGTGAAATGGATGAACCTGAATCACTCGGGGCTATTACGGTGGCCAGTCGCGAGGAACTTGATAATTTGGTTTTCGTGGTAAACTGCAACCTGCAACGCCTCGATGGCCCGGTTCGTGGAAACGGTAAAATAATCCAGGAACTGGAAGCCGCTTTCAAAGGTGCAGGTTGGCGGGTGATTAAAGTGATATGGGGGAAAGATTGGGATCCGTTGCTCGAAAAAGACAAAGATGGTGAACTGATCAAAGTGATGGAAGAAACCCCCGACGGACAATACCAAAAATATGTCGTTACCGATGGTAATTATATTCGGAAAGATTTTTTCGGCCGTAGTGATGAATTATTAAAGATGGTTGAAAACTATTCGGACGAACAACTTCATAAACTCAGGAGGGGTGGCCATGATCCGGTGAAAGTTTACAATGCTTATAAAGAAGCGGTCGCACATAAAGGCTCCCCGGTGGTTATTCTGGCACAAACCATAAAAGGGTATGGCTTAGGTGAAGCAGGAGAAGGGAGGAATATAACGCACCAGCAAAAAAAACTAAACCATGAAGAGTTGCTCCATTTCAGAAGTCGTTTTGGCATTCCTCTATCTGATGAAGAAGCTCGTAAAGCACCATTTTACAAGCCTTCGGATAATAGTGAAGAAATGAAATACCTGATGAAACGCAGGGAGGCACTTGGAGGATTCCAGCCATTCCGGAATCAGGAAGCTGAGCCAATCACAATGCCTGATGATAAAGTATTCGAGGAGTTACTGGAAGGTTCGGGCGACCGCGAATACGCTACTACCATGGCCATAGTTCAGCTTATGGGTAAAATGATGCGGGATAAAAATATGGGCAAACGCATTGTTCCCATTGTCCCCGACGAATCACGGACATTTGGTATGGATGCTTTATTCCGTCAATTCGGAATTTATGCGCATAAGGGCCAGATATATGAACCTGTTGACCGGGACAGCTTCCTGTATTATAAAGAAGCAAAAGATGGTGCTATCCTGGAAGAAGGCATTACAGAAGCTGGGTGTATGGCCTCATTTACAGCAGCAGGCACATCCTATTCAACCCATAAGATCAATATGATCCCGTTCTTTATATATTACTCTATGTTTGGTTTTCAACGGGTTGGTGATTTTATCTGGGCTGCTGCTGATGCGCGTGCACGTGGATTTCTGATTGGAGGTACTTCCGGCAGAACAACCCTGGCAGGTGAAGGATTGCAGCATCAGGATGGGCACAGCCAGCTCATTGCCATGTCTATTCCCAGTCTCAGGGCATACGATCCAGCTTTTGCGTATGAAGTAGCTGTTATTGTGAAAGAGGGGATGAAGCGCATGTTTATTAACCAGGAAGACCTGATGTATTACATTACCGTGCTCAATGAAAAATATTTGATGCCGCCTATGCCAAAAGGTAAAGGTATTGAAGAAGGCATCCTCAAAGGCATGTACAAATACCGGAAAACAAAAAAACAAAAAGGTGAAAAAGTCCATCTTATGGGTAGTGGTGCCATTTTGAACGAGGCACTTAAAGCGGCAGAAATTCTTGAAAAGGATTACAATGTTAAAGCAGATGTATGGAGTGTTACCAGCTATAAAGCACTTTATGATGATGCCCGCGAAACGGATCGACATAACAGGTTGAATCCTGATAAGAAAACACAAAGAACATATATTGAAAGTTGTTTTGATGGCGACGAAGGACTTTGCGTCGCTGCACACGACTATGTTAAAGCGATTCCAATGACAGTTTGCAGGTGGTTCCCGGGTGTCCTCACCGTTTTGGGAACGGATGGTTTCGGCAGAAGTGACAACCGGAAGGCATTACGG
>JAZBOW010000360.1:0-8339 GCA_036351335.1 Bacteroidales bacterium
ACTGATCAGAAGCTATCTGAGCGGTAATCACTCCAGTCTCCAAATTCTTATTAAACGACATCAGAATCGTCTGTATTCGTATATTTTTCTTTTGGTAAAAGATAAGCAACTGGCTGACGATGTGTTTCAGGACACATACGTGAAAGTGATTAATACCCTCAAACAGGGTAATTACAGGGACGAAGGAAAATTTATACAGTGGGTAATGCGAATCGCACATAACCTGGTAATCGACCATTTCCGGAAATCGAAAAAAATCAATTTTGTGGAAAGTCAGAACAATGACTATGATGTATTTGACACTATAAGGTTGACAGACCCCTCCATTGAGGAACAGTTGGTAACCAACCAGATTCATTCTGACGTGAAAAAACTGTTGCATTATCTGCCTGATGAGCAAAAAGAAGTAATTGTGCTGCGTTGCTACGCAGGCCTGAGTTTTAAAGATATTGCCGACCAAACTGATGTGAGCATTAATACGGCATTGGGTCGGATGCGTTATGCACTGATAAACCTTAGAAAGCTTATTGAAGAACGCAGTATCGTACTTACCAACTAAAACACGTTTTATATATAGATTTGATCCTGACACACAAATTTTTAAATAAAATTTGTGTACCAAATACTATAATTATTTTTGGGCCGTTATTGAATAAAAATAAGTTCAATTAAACAGTATCTATGATCAAATCTTTTACACCTGAAGAATCGAAGGACCTTCCCAACAATCAAAAAATAAGCAATCATATCAAGGATTCCGAATATCAGCCTTCAAAGCTGACCATGAAGTTCGTGTATGGATATGCTGCCGCACTAAAAGTGCTAAAAACTGAAAGCCTGGGAAGCGTGAATTTCCTTCTGAACTAATCTGCGGATTAGCAAAAAAAACGAACCGCTGTTATTTGTAATGGCGGTTTTTTTATCTTGTACCTCCAAATTGAATCCCGGGTGACGAAAAAGGAAAGGTATAAACTTGTAATCGAGTATTTTAAGAAGCATATGCCAGTGGCTGAAACCGAACTGGCATACCGCTCGCCTTATGAGTTGATTGTAGCTGTTATTTTATCGGCTCAATGCACTGATAAACGTGTAAACATCATCTCACAGAATTTTTTTAAACAATTTCCAACTGTTGAATCCCTGGCAGATGCAGATATAGAATTAATATTCGAATTGATCAAAAGCTGTTCATATCCTAATAATAAAGCCAAACATCTTTCGGGTATGGCGAAAACACTGCTTAAAGAGTTTGATGGAGTGGTACCCAGCGAAATTGACGATTTACAAAAGCTTCCTGGGGTAGGCAGGAAAACGGCCAATGTGATCGCCTCGGTGGTGTATAATAAGCCGGCCATGGCTGTTGATACGCATGTATTCAGGGTATCAGATAGGATCGGGCTAACGACCCGTTCAAAAAATCCTTTGCAAACAGAAAAAGAACTGGTAAAACATATCCCTGAAGAGATGATCCCACTGGCGCATCACTGGCTGATCCTGCATGGCCGGTATGTATGTGTGGCCCGGAAACCCAAATGTGACGAATGCGGTATCAAGAAGGTTTGCCGATATTATGCTAAGAACAAACTAACTTCAAAATGAGTTTTGCGAAAAATATCATATGGATTTGGCTTGTACTACTGATAACATGCGATCTGTCAGCACAAACACTTGTTTCTACTGATCCACAGCCTAAAAACGCTGTATTGGAAGAATTTACAGGCATACACTGCGGCTATTGCCCGGATGGACATGAGATTGGACAGGCACTGATTGATAATAACCCAAACCGTGTGGTTGTTGTTTCCATCCACCAGGGTAGTTATGCCGTCCCTGATGAAAATGAACCTGATTACAGGACATCCTGGGGTGACTCACTGGCAATACAGGCCGGGGTTACTGGTTATCCCATGGGAACAATAAACAGGCATGTTTTTAAAGGTTCTCGTACGGCAATGAGCCGCGGTGACTGGACCGTGAGCGCAAATGAAATTATGGAAGAAATATCACCGGTAAATGTTGGGGCTCAATCTACTTACGATTCAATTAATAGAGAACTTAGAATTGTGGTTGAATTATATTATACCGCCAACAGTCCGAGTGCAACAAACCGCTTGAATATTGCTTTGATTCAGAACCATATTTTCGGTCCACAATTGGGAGGAGGAGCTGGTGATGAATATGAGCATATGCAAATGCTCCGTGATTTGATTACAGGGCAGTGGGGTGTTGAAATTCAAAATACGATTCAGGGTACGTTTATCAGGCAGGAATATAACTATGAAATACCTACACAAATAAGAGAAATTCCAGTGATAGTTGAAGATTGTGAAATTGCAGTTGTCGTGAGTGAATCAAATCAGGAAATATATACCGGAACAGTTATAAAGGCGATAAACGGTACGAATATGCATATAGGTAACCTTAGCCTTGTGGACACTGTCAAGGTAAAAAAAGGAAATGCCAACGCAATTACTGAGTTTTTGTTGGATACTAAAAGTAGCCTGGAAGGTGAAGAAACTTTTGAATTCATACTAGAGTCTAATCATCAACCTGACGACTGGGAAGCAACTTTGAATTATAATAGTCACGCCTATGCTGATACGGTTCTTATCACACTTGATCAAAACATAAATGAACAGATTGATTTTCAGATTATTCCCGGGTCAACGCCCGGTATGGTTGAATATACGGTGCGTATGCACTCGATTCAGTACCCTGAAGCACCTGATAAGTATTTGAAATTCTATGTGGTCTCCGATATATCTGACCTTGTAGTGAATGGTTCTGGAGGTCCTGAATCGGGTTATTATGATTATGTGTTCTCCGAAGGTCTTGAAAGTGCTGGTTGTAATTCACATGCTGCCATTTCAGCAGATGTATTCGTAATAGGTATGCGCGACAGGGCTTTAAGTGATATAAAAAATATATACCTGAATATAGCCTGGACCTTTCCTTCATTAACAACTGAGCAGATTCAATCTGTTAAAACATTTATGAATAGCGGAGGCAACCTGTTGATCTCTGGACAAGATGTTGGTTGGGATTTAATGAGCGGAGCCGTAAATTCACATGGTTCACCTGAAGCAACTGATTTTTATCAAAACTATCTTTTCTCCGAATATCTAAATGATGGCACTTCCGCCAACCACATTTTGTATGCCAATCCTGATGACAATGTTTTTTCAATGGTGGCTGATGCTTTCCTGGTTGACCTATATAACGGTAATATGTATCCTGACAATATTACTGCCCGCGATGGTGCGGATGAGGTCTTTTATTATGAGTCGAATGACAAGGCTGCGGCTGTTAAAGCAGATACGGATGTTTTTAAGATGATATATTTTGCTTGTGGTTTTGAAATGATTGGGCAGGTGCCCGTCACTAACCAGATCATGAGGCAAACGTATTATTGGTTCAATAATTCACTCTCAACAGAGGAATATGGGGAAGTTTTGTCAGAAATTCTTGGCCAAAATTTTCCCAATCCGGCAACCGAAATAACAACAATAACTTTTCAGAAGCTGAATTCAGATGCTGACTTTATATTAAAGGATGTCACCGGAAAAACGATCAGGTCTTTTCAGGTTAAAAAAGGTAGTAATACTATCAATTTAAATGTGGCTGGTATTTTGCCGGGCACGTATTTTTATCATCTAATAGTAAAGGGGCACATTAGTGAAACCAGAAAGCTCATGATCAGCAGGTAAAGGAAATGAAATATTTTTAAATAAAAAGCCCGGGCATAGACAGAATCCGGGCTTTTTTAATTGTGATTGTTAATAAATCAATCGCATATATTCAATCCGGAAATCGAAATTATCTTTTAAATAAAATTATCTTTGTAAAAAGCAAAAATGACGATGAAATTAAAAAAAGGAGATGCTGCACCTGATTTTACAGGATTGAATCAGGATGGAGAAAAAATTCAATTAAGTGATTTTAAAGGTAAAAAGCTTATTCTGTATTTTTACCCAAAAGACAATACGCCCGGATGTACATCAGAAGCCTGCGACCTGAGAGACAATTATGATATGTGGCTTGCAAAAGGCTACCAGGTGGTCGGTGTTAGCCCCGACAGTCAGAAATCCCATCAGAAGTTTATTGAAAAGTACACGCTGCCATTTCCACTGATTGCTGATGAAGACAAAACGATCATCAAAGCATATGGCGCTTGGGGCCCGAAAAAGCTTTACGGTCGTGAATATGAAGGATTGCTTAGAACCACTTTCGTGATTGATGAAAAAGGAAAGATCGAACAAGTCTTCACGAAAGTGAAAACAAAAGACCATACAAACCAGATTTTAGAAACGATATAACAACAATAACTATGACCAGCGATAAAGCTAAAGAGAATAACGACAAATTAAAAGAGCAAAAATTAAAGGCGCTTGAAGCTACACTTGGTAAGATCGAGAAATCTTACGGCAAAGGCACCATCATGAAACTTGGTGATGACGCAATTGATAAGGTGGAAGCCGTTTCAACCGGATCCATCGGATTGAATCATGCATTAGGCGTAGGAGGAATACCCAGGGGAAGGGTGGTTGAAATATACGGGCCTGAGTCATCTGGAAAAACAACCCTTGCCTTACATATTGTGGCTGAAGCACAGAAAGCCGGCGGCATCGCTGCATTTATTGATGCGGAGCACGCATTCGACAGGTTTTATGCAGGAAAACTGGGTGTAGATATAGAAAACCTCCTGATCTCTCAGCCTGATAATGGCGAACAGGCACTTGAGATTGCGGACAGTCTCATCCGGTCAGCAGCCATTGACGTGGTGGTAATCGACTCGGTGGCAGCACTTACACCAAGGAGCGAGATTGAAGGGGAAATGGGTGATTCAAAAATGGGTCTCCAGGCACGTTTGATGTCGCAAGCATTGAGAAAACTTACCGCCAATATCAGCAAGACCGGAACCATTTGTATATTCATAAACCAGTTGCGGGAAAAGATTGGTGTTATGTTTGGTAATCCTGAAACCACAACAGGTGGCAATGCATTGAAATTCTACGCTTCTGTGCGTCTGGATATTCGCAGGATCAGCCAGATAAAAGATACCGAAAATGTAACCGGCAATAGAACACGGGTGAAGGTGGTGAAAAATAAAGTGGCGCCACCATTCCGTAAGGCTGAATTTGATATTATTTATGGTGAAGGCATTTCAAAAGTAGGTGAGATCATCGATCTGGGTGTCGACTTCAACATCATAAATAAAAGTGGTTCGTGGTTTAGCTATGGCGATACAAAACTGGGACAGGGAAGAGATGCGGTGAAAGGTCTTCTTCTTGATAACCCTGATCTTGTTGAGGAACTGGAAGCCAAGATCATGGATACTTTAAATGCCGGTTAATAGTAAATAACTCTCTGTAAATTCTTTATCAATATGCGTTATACATTTTTAATTGCCATATTTATAATGGCCTTCAGCAGTTGTGAGCAGCAACAACCCGATTCAACAGATAAAGAAGAAAGTTATGTGTCAAAGGCTGATTCTATTGACATTGTAACCCAGCTAATTGCCAAAGACTCAGGCGACTACAAGTTATTTCTAAAACGGGCTTATCTAAATCTGGAGTCGGGAAAGGTGGACCCCGCTTTCAGGGATGTGAATATGGCTCTTGATATTAAACCCAATGCAGCCGATAATTTTTTGTTGTTATCTGATCTCTATTTTGTGCTGGGAAATGTGGAAAGTGCTGTATCTGCTTTGCGTAAAGCTGCCGAACTCGATCCTAAAGATGAGAAAGCCTATATCAAACTGGCCGAGACGTATCTTGTCATCAAAAACTATTCAATGGCCAGAAAAAGTGCTGATATAGCCCTTACGATCAACTTGGATAACGGAGATGCGTATTTTTTAAAAGGTATCTCGTTTTTAGAAGAGGGCGATACCAACCGGGCACTTACAAACCTGCGGATCGCTTCCAATTTGGACACTACCAACTATAGAACACTTATGCAGTTGGGCTCCATCTATCAGCAATTAAATGATACTATAGCCATGGATTATTTTCATGCTTCACTTCGCGCAAAACCGGATGATGAAACAGCCCTGTTCAATATGGGCAGATTGTACCAGGAATTGGGTGATTATGAAATGGCGATGTCTTATTATGAAAAAGTCACGAATCTCTACCCGATGAATAAATGGGCTTGCTACAACAAAGGCTATATTCTTTTAGTAGAATATGAAGATTTTGAAGCTGCTGCAAGCTTGTTTCAACAGGCGCTGACAATCGATCCGGCTTATGTGGAGGCTGTATATAATTTGGGACGGACCTATGAAGCACAAGGATTATACACTGAAGCTGTGATCCAATACAGGCAGGCACTTGAATTGCATACCAACTATCCGCTGGCCATTGAAGGATTGAACCGCCTCAAACAATAAAAAATCAAAGTCATTTATTTTGAAACACGCAATTTCCCTCCTTGGAGATGTAGGGGTGGGTCAATAAAGTTTAAATAACATAGAATCAGAGTCCAAGCAATGTGCCTCCCTGGTAGGTGAGAAAAGATACGATCCAGGCAAGGACTGTTGTGTAAACCGTAAGAAAAACAGACCATTTCCATTTACCCGATTCATTTTTGATGGCTGCCACCACCGCAATGCAGGGAAAATAAATGAGTATGAACAACATGAATGACAAGGCAACCAGGGGTGTAAAAACAGGCTGTCCGGAACGTTTTCCTTCCGTATATTTCTGCTCTTTGATTTTGTCAATGAGGTTGATATTTTCATCAGCACTGGGATCCGTTTGGTACAATACGCCCATAGTACTGATCACAATTTCCTTGGCTGCTGATCCGGCAATCAGGCTGATACCCATTTTCCAGTCGAAACCAAGCGGACGGATTACAGGCTCAATAAATTTTCCAAGCCTGCCAATTAATGAATGTGCTTGTTTCAAATGCTGGCGTTCCAGGTTGATTTCTTGAATAGAGGCTGCTTTCTCCAATTCCAGGGATGCAATTTCTTCTTCGTGGAAGCTGGCCTTATTCATTTCAGATGCAAATATTTTCTCGGTTTGTTCGATTTTCTGATCTATTGCTATATCGATCTTTTCTCCCCGAGGGAAATAGCTCAAAGCCCAAATGATAATAGAAGCTGCCAAAATGATAGTGCCCATTTTTCTTAAATATTGCTCCCCTTTAAACCAGGTTTGCTTCAACACCGACCTGATTGTTGGAACACGATAGGGAGGGAGTTCCATGACGAAAGGAACGGTTTCCACTTTAAAAATGGTCTTTTTAAGTATCCAGGCAACAGCCCCTGCCAGCATAATTCCTGCCAGGTAAATCGCAAATAAAATAGTGCCGCGGAATTCAGTAAAAAAAGCACTGATCAGCAGGATATAAACCGGATACCTGGCGCTGCACGACATGAATGGTAAAATGAGCATGGTCACCAGCCGGTCGTTCTTATTCTCGATGGTGCGCGTGGCCATAATAGCGGGTACGTTACATCCAAAACCCATCAGCATGGGTATGAATGACTTGCCGTGCAGGCCCACCTTGTGCATCAGTTTATCCACAATAAAAGCGATGCGGGCCATATAGCCGCTGGCTTCCATCAGGGTAATGAAGAAAAAAAGTATTAATATATTGGGTAGAAAAACGATCACACCGCCAACACCTCCTAATATACCATCCACAAGCAGATCTCTTAACATATTATCAGGCAGTAAATTAGTGAGAGCTGCGCCGGTCAGGCTAACCAATTGTTCAATCCATTGCATAGGATAATCACCAATAATAAAAGTGGATTGGAAAGTAACCCAGATAGCCAGTAGGAAAATGGGATAACTTAGGAATTTGTTGGTGAGGATATTATCGATTAAACGGCTGCGGGTTATTTTGCTTTTTTCTTCATCCGGTTTCAGGGTTTCTTTGAGTGCTCCTTCAATAAAGCCATACTTTGAATCGGTAATCACGGTCTCTACGGACTCTTTTCTGAACTTTTCAATATCCAATGCTTCTTCTTCTGCTACCCGGATAATTTCCGCGGCATTCTGGCATTTTGAAATTCTTTTCAATTCCTCCTGGTCCTGCTCCAGCAATTTAAGTGCAATATAGCGTGGTGCGACTTTGCTGGTCAGCCTTTCATTTCCTTCCTTCCTGATCAGCTCCTGCAGTAGTCTGATCGACTTTTCAATACGGAATCCGTAATTGATGTGAATATGCCTTACAGTTGGATCATTATCTTCATATACGTCAATGATTTTTTCAAATAACTCGTGAATACCCTGGTTTTTAGAACTTACTGTGGGCACCATTGGAATCCCGATCATTTTACCCAGTGCTTTGTAGTCGAAAATATCGCCTTTCTCCTTAAA
>JAZBOW010000361.1:0-3655 GCA_036351335.1 Bacteroidales bacterium
AAGAAGCTTCGGAGCATATTAGCATTGCGGTAACCTCACTAATTAATATGATGAACCCAAGTCTCATTGTAATCGGGGGCAGTTTAGCCAGAGTTGAAGATTTATTACTTAATCCAATTCGGGATACTATTGAAAGAGTTAATCTAGTGCGATCAGTTCCAGTTGCAGAAATAAAGATTAGTGAGTTAGGAACAAAAACAATAGCAATTGGTGCTGCTACATTAGCCCTTGAAGAAACATTTTCGAAACAAAAATTTTTCAAAAATAACAAAGTGTTAGGTCACTTAAATAAAAGCTAATCAAAAATGCTGATTACTTATTTAAGATAAAAATATGGAGATTTTTATGAGACGGAATAATTTAATATTAACAAACATTTTCTTCTTTCTGATATTGCTAATAGTATCCGCTGGATGTACGCAAAGCACCGAAATTGAAGAACGAAATTGGAACCTTGTTTGGCAGGATGAATTTAATTCTGATGGACCACTTGATGCCGCTAAGTGGACTTACGATCTTGGTGCAGGCGGATGGGGAAATAACGAATTTCAAACATATACTAGTAATGAAGAGAATGTTGTTGTTGACGATGGATACTTAAAACTAACTGCACTGCGCAGTGGTACTTCGTTTTCTTCAGCTCGAATAAAAACACAAGGATTATTCGAACAAGCTTACGGCCGCTTTGAAGCACGTATTAAAACTCCATACGGACCTGGGATATGGCCTGCATTTTGGCTTTTAGGCGCAAATATAGATACCGACCCGTGGCCATTATGCGGTGAAATAGATATTATGGAGTTGAGAGGACAGCAGCCTAGTCTTATAAATGGTACCGTGCATGGTCCCGGTTACTCAGGTGGTGCAGCTATAACCAAAACCTATGGTTTGGAAGCTAGTAGATTTGATTCGGAATTTCATTTGTTCGCTGTAGAATGGGGCACAGATTACCTTCACTTTTTTGTTGATGACGTACTTTATTTCGAAATTAAACCAGATGATTTAACCGGTGAATGGGTTTACGACCATCCTTTCTTCATCATTCTTAATATTGCCGTTGGAGGCGACTATGTCGGTTTCCCAACTAGTGAAACCCCATTCCCTCAAACCATGCTAGTTGATTATGTACGCGTTTACAAGGAAGCACAATGAGAAATTGTGAGAACTTGAGTGGAAACCTAATTTCAGTAATATGGAGGATTAATGAGTACTAAGAAAGGCCATGTGACCCCTGAAAAAGATAAACTTTCAAAAGGGCAGATGTTTGCTTATGGATTAGGTGGTATAGTAAATAATTTACTTGGAAGTGCAATTGGATTCATGTCAATTGTTCTTACTATTGGATTGGGAGTAAATCCGGCTTTAGTAGGTACACTTCAAGCAATTCCACGTTTAACAGATGCCATTACGGATCCAGTAATGGGCTATATCTCGGATAAAACCCGATCAAGATTTGGTAGAAGAAGGCCGTACATTTTTATTGGGGCTCTTTGTGTTGGTCTTGTTTTTGCCCTAATGTGGCAGCTGCCGCCGGGTCAAAGTGAGATGTTCTATTTCTGGTTCTTTCTTGCAGGCTCAGTTTTATTTTATTTGTTTTATACAATGTTTGCTACTCCTTGGGTGGCTCTGGGTTACGAACTCACATCAGACTATCATGAACGAACCAAGCTGATGGGAGTGATGAATTTTATGGGACAGTTTGCATGGATCTCTTTACCTTGGTTTTATGCTATAATGGAAAATGACCGTCTCTTTTCAGATTCAGTTGAAGGAGCAAGAACCCTTGCAATTATAATTGGTGTTTTTGTGGCTTTAGTTGGAATTGTACCGGCAATAGTCTCTAAAGAGAAGTTTGTTGCAGCTGAAAATGAACATAAGGTAAAAGTAAGTTTTATAACTGGTTTAAAAACCAATGTTGCTGATTTTTTAAAGGGTTTAATTATAACCGTAAAAAGAGTTGAATTCTTAAAACTTTGTACTGGAACATTTTTTCTTTTCAATAGCATTATGCTTGTTGGCGCCTTTAGTTCATTCATTATAATATATTATGTTTGCGGCGGCGATACTGATATGGGAGCTAAGTACATGGGTTTGTTTGGTACAATAACTACAGCGGCAACACTTGTTGCTATTGTAGTAATTACTTGGCTTTCATCAAGAATCGGAAAGAGAAAAGCATTCATTATTGCAACTTCCATTACTCTTGTTGGTAGTATCTTAAAGTGGTTTTGTTATGATCCATTGGTCCCTTGGAAAGTACTGTTACCTGCTCCGCTAATAGCGGTAGGTATGGGAGCACTCTTTACTTTAATGGGTTCAATGATCGCTGATGTATGTGATCTGGATGAACTTGAAACAGGTGAACGGCGTGAAGGAATGTTCGGTTCGATTTATTGGTGGATGGTAAAACTTGGTATGGCGTTAGCTTTTGGATTGTCAGGCTATCTGCTCAATGGAACTGGTTTCGTTGTAGAATTAGCTGGAGCCCAAACATCAAGTACATTCTTCTGGATGAGATTTGTAGATGTTGCTATTCCTACTGGCGCTGCGCTGATTGCAATATTTTCAGTAGCTTCATTCAAAATTACAGAAGAGAGATCTTTTGAAATACGAGCTGAATTGGAGAAACGTCGCGGCAATGCTCAAGCTGAGATTGCTACATAGTAGATTTTATTCTATTGTTTTATGGAAAATTATTTTATAAACAGGAGATATTAAGTGCAATGAAAATAATGACCAAAAAAGTTGTCGTTTTATTTGTTTGCTTATTTCTGGTACTAGGGTGTCAGGATGTTGCTGATGAATTGGTAGGAAAAAAACCTGAAGGTGCTAAGACAATAAATATTACAATGGTTGCAAAGAGCTCTGAAAATCCCGTTTTCCTTTCAGCAAAAATAGGAGCTGAGGCAGCTGCTCAAGAAATCTCTGAAAAATATAGTATGGTAGATGTTAAAATTGAATGGAGAACACCACAGTTTGAGAGTGCATATGGTCAAGCAGAAAAGATAGCTAACGCAATAAAAGATGGCACAGATGCAATAATTGTTTCTTGTTCAGATGATTCGATTTTAACTGCAGCTATTAATTCGGCTGTGGATAGCGGCGTAGTCGTAATGACTTTCGATAGTGATGCTCCTAAATCAAAACGATTTGCTTTTTATGGCCCAATAGATGAAGAAATTGGTGAAAAGGTTATGAATGAGTTAGCTGGATTAATAGATGAAGAAGGTGAAATTGCAATTCTTGGAGGTAATAGAGATGCTCCGAATTTACTAAACAGAGTAAAAGGAATAAAAAAGGCAGCTGAACAATACAAGGGAATTAATATTGTTGGTGAATATTACCATCCAGAAAATGCTGAAGCAGCAGCTGCAGAAGTTCTGAGAGTGAATGCTTTATATCCCAATTTGAAAGGTTGGGCGATGGTAGGTGGGTGGCCATTTTTTGATGACCAACTTTTGGATAAAATTGAACCCTCTAAAATGAAAATTGTAGCTGTAGATGCTCTACCTGTTCAGTTGCCATATATTGAGAAGGGAATTGTTTCTGCACTATTCGGACAGCCAACATTTAGATGGGGAAAGGTATGTGTTGAAAAAATTGTCGATAAGCTCCATCATAAGAAAGAAGTTGAAGAAATAAATGAAATGAAATT
>JAZBOW010000362.1:0-3380 GCA_036351335.1 Bacteroidales bacterium
AGAAATGAAAAATGCAAACAAATATTTGTTAATTGGTTTTTTTTACTATTTTTGCACCTCCAAAATTCACGGTGAATTTTAAACTAAAGAATTAAAGCATGTACGTAATTGTTGATATAGCCGGACAGCAAATGAAAGTAGAACAGGGGCAGGAAGTCTTTGTTCACAGGCTTGAAGGTGAAGAAGGCGATAAACTGGAATTCGACAAAGTACTTTTAGTGGATAACGATGGAAAAGTTAAAGTTGGCAAACCCATTGTAAAGGGTGCTAAAATTGACGCGAAGATCGTTAATCATTTAAGAGGCGATAAAGTTGTTGTTTTCAAGAAGAAAAGAAGAAAAGGATATCAAAAATCAAACGGTCACCGTCAGGACTTAACAAAAGTTTTGATTGAAACTATTACTGTTTAACCCGCCCACAGGGCACGAAAACTTTAAAAAATGGCTCATAAAAAAGGAATGGGTAGCTCCCATAACGGTCGTGATTCACAAAGTAAACGCTTAGGTGTAAAAATATATGGCGGTCAATTCGCCACTGCCGGAAATATTATTGTTCGCCAAAGAGGCACAAAACACCACCCCGGTATTAATGTAGGCATGGGGAAAGACCATACATTATTTGCATTAGTTGATGGTACTGTAGAATTCAGAAAAAGAAAAGACGATACATCATACGTAAGCGTTATTCCTGCTGAAGTAGAAGCAAACTAGATTTGCATTAAAAAGATATGTAAAGACCGGCTTTATGCCGGTTTTTTTATTTTACCTCTCCCGGAACTGCCATAAAAGGTCAGTTCCAACCTCTCCGAAGGTGATGTGAAAATAGGACCCTGATATCAGGGAATTCATTAGATTAATCGTCAGAAAATTCTTTGAGCAATTTTCGATATTGGGAAAAAACATTGGCCCTGGAGACGAATCCCAAATACTTTCCATCATTTAATACTACCAGGTTGTACTTTCCGGAATGCTGGAACTTGGAAGCCACTGTTTCCATATCATCGTCAAACTCCACAATTTTTGTTGGCATGAACATCAGGTCCTTCACCAGTGTGGTTTCGTACATTTCTGTCTGAAACATGATATGCCTGATCTGATCCATGAACACAATGCCATAAAAATTATTGTCTTTATCCACCACCGGGAAAATATTCCGGCTTGAGTCTTTAATAACATTAATGAGTTCCCCAAGTGTTTGATCGGGGCCGATGGTGCTGAAGTTCCGTTCGATAAGGCTGGTCACATTCATCAGGGTAAGCAGGGCTTTGTCCTTATGATGGGTAATCATATCACCTCTTTTCTTCATCTGGATGGTATAAATCGATTTCGGAACGATAAATTTCGCGCTACCATAAGATACAGTAGCCACGATCATGATCGGGAACATCAATTGGTAACCGTTCGTGATCTCCGCTATCAGGAAAATGGCTGTTAAAGGCGCATGCACCACGCCAGCAAGCAAACCGGCCATGCCGGCCAAAGCGAAACTGCTTAAAGGCAGATTTGTGTGCCCGAAGTGATTCAACACACTGGCAAAAAGCAATCCTGCCATAGTACCGATAAACAAAGTAGGTGCAAAAATGCCACCCACACCACCTGCCCTGAAAGTTACTGAAGTGGCAACCACTTTCAGCATCAATATGGCAAAAAGCAATATCAACGCGATGTGCATTTGTCCTTTCAGGTCATAGAACAAACTGTTGTTAAACAGGAAATCAAGCTTGCCCGACAAGGCCATATTGACATCTTCATAGCCCTCACCATAAAGCGATGGAAACAGGAAAATCAATCCGCCAAGCAAGCCTGCACCGACCAGGAATTTGGGCACCCAGCCTTTGATTTTTTCAAATACTTTACCTGAAAACACGTAGAATTTGATGAAATAAACAGACACCAATGCTGTAAATATCCCCAAGCCAAAATAATAGGGTGTTTCCTTCATTTTAAAAATATGCTCTACAACCGATGGGTAGAGGACATCCTGACCCAGCAAGGCATATGAAGTGAGCGCTGCCACAATGGATGACAATAACAATGGTACAAGAGCTGTCATGGTCATATCGAACAGGATAACCTCGAGAGCAAATACAATGGCTGCAATAGGCGCTTTAAAAATGGCCGACATGGCTGCGGCTGCCGAAAACCCAAGTATGGTTATTACCTGTTTATGATTTAACCCCAAAAGCTTACCAATAGTGGAGCCCCAGGCTGAACCTGTTACCACAGTAGGTCCCTCAAGCCCTACAGAACCACCAAATCCAACGGTTAAAGACGCTGTGATGATGGATGAAAACATATTGTGCCGGTCTAGAATTCCGAATTTCTTGGAGATCGCATATAACACATTCGGAATACCATCACGTACCGGTTTTCTTAAGATAAACTTTACGAATATGATCGTCAGTAAAATACCTATGGCCGGAAACAGCACGTATTTGTAGTTGGAATAGCCTACTGAAAATTCTCCTGTCAATAAGCTTTGGATACCAAAGACCAGGTTTTTCATCAATACGGCAATTAAGCCTACGACAAAACCGACCACAATGCTTAAGATAACCATCAGCCTGTTTTTAGGCATCTTATGCAGGTAGCGTATTATCCGGATCGTAAATTTGGATCTTTTCATTTTCGTTCGCAAATGTATAAATACTCAGCAACTAACCTATCATTAACAGTTATATTTTTTTGGTAACAGTATACATTAGTCCCGGCTGCTCATCCCATATTTAATTATTTTAGCACAAACTTTATTATGACACGTATTATAACCTACAATGTGAATGGTATCAGGGCTGCCATGCGAAAAGGATTTGCCGATTGGATAGAAGTAGCAAAGCCGGATGTACTATGCATCCAGGAGACCAAAGCCCAACCCGATCAAATCCCCATTTTTGATTTTGAGATGATGGGATATAAAACCTATGCCCATTCAGCTATTAAAAAAGGTTACAGCGGGGTGGCCATCCTCACAAAAAAGGAACCTGACCATGTTGAAACCGGTATGGGCATTCAGAAATACGATGCCGAAGGCCGTTTCATCAGGGCAGATTATGGAGGTATTTCCATCATCAGTGTCTATCATCCATCCGGATCAAGCGGCGATGAAAGGCAGGCATTTAAAATGCAATGGCTGTACGATTTTAAAAATTATATTACACAATTAAAAAAAGAACGACCCAATCTGATAGTTTGTGGTGACTATAATATATGCCACAAGCCAATCGACATCCATGATCCTATCCGGAATGCGAAAGTTTCAGGCTTTTTACCGGAAGAAAGAGAATGGATGAGTGGTTTCCTGGAGACAGGCTTTACGGATTCATTCAGGCATCTGAACCCCGACCCCCATCAATACAGTTGGTGGAGTTACAGGGCCAACGC
>JAZBOW010000363.1:0-7065 GCA_036351335.1 Bacteroidales bacterium
GTTACTTCCAGCACCTGTTTTCGGTTATATATATTCTTATACATCTGAACCGATCCTACAAAACTCATTACTTATTTTTACTACACCCTATCTGTTTCAATTCTTATTTTCTTTTATTGGGGAATGGAAGATACGTCACTTAAGTATTGCCGTAATACTGATTTTGCTCATGAATATACTGACCCTCATTTTCAACCAGGATTATTACAGGAATTTCTACCGGCAACCTTTTAATCAAATGGTGAAAAATGCGGTTAAATTAGAAGATAAATATTCAGGAGAAGTCTTTATCATCAATGATTATATACCTTATTATACAGAATACTATTTCAGGAAATACAATCAGGAACTGCCATATTATACCACCCGTAATAAGGATGTCAAAATTTCTGACTTTAAAAAGATGCTTGCCAATATAGATCAAGACATCGTGCTCACATCTGGATTGGGTGATATATACTTCCAGGTGATTTTGGAACAGTTTCCAAATTGGGAGAGATTTGAAACGGGCTTTACATACGAGCAATATATCTTTTCAAGGAAAGATATGGTCAGGGATGATGCCCCTGGAAGAACAAGTATTTCAGAACTTTCATTCAATAATACGTTAGAAGATGCGCAGTGGCAATTCAACAAAAGAGACATCATCGTCGATACTTCTTCAGGGAATCACTGTTATCTGATGACTCCTGTAGTGACCTACGGGCCTAAAATTGAAATACCACTGGGTGAGTTGATGAGTGATATTTACCAGATCATTGACGTGGAGGTAGAAATAGTAGCAGATGCCGACTCCAATGTAAATGCCGTAATAGTTGGGGAAATAAAGAAAGGTGAAGAATTGATATTTTGGCGAGGTTCAGACTTTGCCCAGTTTAGGATTTTTCCGGGGATAAGCCAAAAAGTATTTCTGACTTTGGATATTCAGAAAGCCATGTCCGATAAAAATAACATAAATGGAGAATTACTCAGGTTTTACATCTGGAATCGTGACAACCAGCAGTTTAAAATTAGCAAGATAAAAATATATCTACGACCGGGGAATCCCGGTAGATATTGCCTTTAATTAATTCGCCAACTCACCCGGATAATACATAGGCGCCCCGGGTCCCAAAGGGAATCCGAAATATACCCATATAACAAGAAGTATCGACCATAATATAAAGAATGCGAATGTATATGGCAGCATGGTAGAAATGATAGTACCTATACTTGCTTTTTTATCATATTTCTGGAAAAAAGCGATAATCAGTGCGAAAAAGCTCATCATAGGTGAGATGAGGTTGGTAACACTATCACCTATTCTATATACTACTTGCGATAATTCTGGAGAATAGCCGAGTTCCATGAACAGCGGAATAAAAACGGGTGCCATAATCGCCCATTTTGCTGAAGCACTTCCCATGGCCATGTTAATGGTACCAGCCAGAATGATGAATAATATTAATAAGGGGATGGTGCCAATATTAATGCTTTGCAAAAATATAGCGCCGTTAATAGCCAATATTTCACCTAAATGACTCCATTTAAAATAGGCGACAAACTGCGCTGCAAAAAATACAAGCACAATATAAGCGGCCAGTGTTTTAATAGCACCACTCATACCATCAATAATATCATTATCCGATTTGAATTTTCCGGAAGCTATACCATAAGCTATGCCACTGGCGGCTGCGAAAATAAAAAGCAAGGCAATCACCCCTTTAATAACGGGCGATTTTAACACGCTTTCACCGGCAATTCGCAACAGGCCATTTTCGGGAAGAGTTCCAGCAAGAACGAGGAGTGTAAGCACCAGGGTTACGATACCGGCCCATAACAATCCTTTCTTTTCTTTTTTATCCAGTTTTTTTATCTCTTCCGGTTTTTCGGTCCCAACATATTCCCCCAGGCGTGGTGCAACGATCTTTTCAGTTACAAAGGTTCCGGCGAAAGCGATCAGAAAGGTGGAAACCACCATAAAATAATAGTTGGCCGTTGGGTTTACTTCATATACCGGGTCGATAATACGCGCTGCTTCCTGCGATAATCCAGCGAGCAGCGGGTCGATAGTTCCCAGGATTAGGTTGGCACTAAATCCACCCGACACACCGGCAAAAGCGGCTGCCATGCCCACCAAAGGATTTCGGCCGAGAGATAAAAAAATGGTACCTGCGAGGGGAATTAACAATACATAACCGATATCGCTGGCTGTATTGCTAATCACTCCTGCAAAGACAAGTACGAAAGTCATAAGACGTTTAGGCGCTGATAATACCAGCAACCTGATAATGGCACCGATCAATCCGCTGCTTTCGGCAATGCCGATACCCAGCATGGCTACGATTACAATACCGAGTGGTGCAAAATCAGTAAAATTCCTGACCATCTCCAGCATGATCCGATGCAATCCTTCCTTGGATAATAAATTCACGGGGTTAATAGCTTCCCCTGTACTGGGATGAACGGCTGTCCAGTCGAAATACCAGGCAATACCCGAAAGAAAAAGTACAGACACCGCGAATAGGGCAAATAAGGTGGCCGGATTGGGCAAAGCATTACCAACAGTTTCGGTAATATTTAAAAATCGGTCTAATATGTTGAATTTTTTACGCATAAGATATTCTGATGAATTTTATTAAGAAAGTCGTCAAAGATATAATTTTCTAAAAAAGCTTGACAAATGATGATTTTCTGCTTTAGAGGGAGCCTGTATTGTAAAAATGATGATATGTTAATAATCCAAATATTAGGAAATTATCGCCTTTTTTTAATCTCCAAGCAAGTTAGTGAAGCTTAATTATCCCGTGAAACCAGCAATATGCAATAAAATAAAAATATTTTCAAATCACCTCTTGGTTTTTTAAAAAATGTTCTTACCTTTGCAGCCCGTTTTAGTAGAGGAGTATAAAACCTTCTAAAACAGTTGTATATAAAGGAACCTGACAAGGTCAAACACTATAGGTTCTTTCGCAACATGATGAAAACAAGAGTCATTTTGCGGTGTTTGTTCTCAAAAAGAATAGCCTTCCCTTGTCAGATTTCCAGCATTTTACAACAAAAACAGGAATTAAGTTTTAATAATTACAACATGCCAACTATACAGCAGTTAGTTAAAAAAGGACGTAAAAAACTTGTTGACCAGAGCAAATCAAAAGCACTGGATGCATGTCCGCAGCGTCGAGGTGTTTGTGTGAGAGTTTACACTACAACCCCCAAAAAGCCTAATTCGGCTATGCGTAAAGTCGCAAGGGTAAGACTTACAAATGGTAAAGAAGTGAATGCTTACATTCCCGGTGAAGGGCATAATTTACAGGAGCACTCCATCGTAATGATTCGTGGAGGACGTGTGAAAGATTTACCGGGTGTCCGCTATCATATTATACGAGGAGCACTTGACACTTCAGGTGTGGAAGGACGTACACAGCGCCGTTCAAAATATGGTACAAAACGACCAAAGAAATAAGAGGTTAAAAAATTATAAGCTTTATATATAATGAGAAAAGCAAAACCAAAAAAACGTATTATTCTTCCAGATCCAAAATTCAATGATGTTTTGGTGACGAAGTTTGTTAACAACATGATGTTGCAGGGGAAGAAAAGTACCGCTTACAGGATTTTTTATGAAGCAATGGAAGTGGTTGCAGCAAAAACAAGTGAAGATCCTGTAGAAGTATGGAAAAAAGCACTTGCTAATGTGACACCTGCGGTGGAAGTTAGAAGCCGCAGAATTGGTGGTGCCACATTTCAGATTCCTTCAGAAATCCGTGCCGGACGTAAGACATCTATCGGCATGAAAAACCTGATCGGTTTCTCACGTAAACGCCACGAGAAAAGTATGGGCCAAAAACTGGCTGGTGAAATTCTTGCTGCCTATAAAGAAGAAGGTGCAGCTTTCAAGAAGAAAGAAGATACCCACCGCATGGCTGAAGCGAATAAAGCATTCTCACATTTCAGATTTTAATACAGGTTGAGAATTATATAAATGGCAGATCAAACTAAAATATCTAATAAAATAAGCCTTACCCGCAATATAGGGATCATGGCTCATATTGACGCTGGCAAGACCACCGTTTCTGAGCGTATCCTTTATTATACTGGTAAGAACTACAAGATCGGAGAGGTTCACGAAGGTGCTGCCACTATGGACTGGATGGTTCAGGAGCAGGAACGCGGCATAACGATTACATCTGCTGCAACTACTGTTTACTGGGACTTATTCAATAAAAAACATAAAATCAATATCATCGACACACCAGGCCACGTCGACTTTACTGTTGAAGTTGAAAGATCATTGCGCGTGCTGGATGGAGCCGTAGCACTGTTTTGTGCTGTGGGTGGCGTAGAGCCCCAATCAGAAACTGTATGGAGACAAGCCGATAAATATAAAGTGCCAAGGATCAGCTTTGTAAACAAAATGGACAGGGCTGGTGCCGATTTTTTTGGTGTAATTGATCAGATTAAAGAAAGATTAGGTGCTAATCCGGTACCCATTCAAATACCGATTGGAGCTGAAGAAACATTTCAGGGTGTTGTTGATCTTGTGAAAGACAAAGCATTTGTTTGGGATGATACAGATAAAGGTGTTACAATCAGGGAAATTCCGATTCCGGAAGATCTGGATGAAGTGGCACAGACATATAGAATGAAATTGATTGAAGGTGTGGCTGAGGAAAGCGATGAGTTGCTTGAAAAATTCATGGATGATCCACATTCAATCACTGAAGAGGAAATGATCTACGTGATTAGGACTTCAACACTGGCGCAGCGAATCACACCGGTAATGTGTGGTTCAGCTTTTAAAAATAAAGGTATTCAGATGTTATTGAATGCCATCATTGAATTTTTACCAAGTCCGTTGGATGTGCCGCCTATAATGGCACTAAATCCGAAATCGGGCAAAGAAGAATTGAGAAGCCCGGATCCAAGTGATCATTTCAGCGCACTGGCTTTTAAAATTGCAACTGATCCATTTGTTGGCCGTCTGGCATTTTTCAGAGTCTATTCGGGAACGCTTGAGGCAGGTTCATATGTATATAATGTTTCTACCGGTAAAAAGGAGAGAATCAGCAGGATTATGCAAATGCATGCTAATAAACAGGAGCCGCTTGAAAAAATCGAAGCAGGTGATATTGGTGCCGCAGTGGGGTTTAAAACCATTAGAACCGGTGATACTTTAACGGATGAAAAGCACCAGATATTGTTGGAGTCAATGACATTTCCTGAGCCTGTGATTAGCATTGCCATTGAACCAAAAACCCAAAAAGACTTGGATAAAATGTCGGCTGCATTGGCTAAATTGGCTGAAGAAGATCCGACGTTTAAGGTACGAACAGATGATGACTCAGGCCAAACAATTATCTCTGGTATGGGCGAATTGCATCTGGATATTCTGATTGACCGCATGAAGCGTGAGTTTAACGTGGAATGTAGCGTTGGACAACCACAGGTTTCATACAAAGAAAGAATTACCGGGTCGGTAGAGACACGAGAAGTATATAAAAAGCAAACGGGCGGTAGAGGTAAATTTGCCGATATCCAGTTTGAATTGGGCCCAATTGATGAAGGAGAAGAAGGATTGCAGTTTATTGATGAGGTGAAGGGTGGAAATATTCCCCGCGAATTTATTCCATCTGTCAAAAAAGGCTTTTTAATGGCTATGCAGAATGGTGTGCTTGCCGGTTATCCGGTAGACAGCATGAAAGTGCGGTTATTCGACGGATCGTTCCATGCGGTGGATTCTGATCAGCTATCCTTTGAGATGGCTGCTAAAGTTGGATTTCGTAATTCAGCCAAAAAAGCCAAATCTGTACTGTTGGAGCCTATCATGAAACTTGAAGTGGTTACTCCGGACGATTATTTGGGCGATGTTACAGGTGATTTGAATAAAAGAAGAGCCATCGTAGAAAATGTAACTGCGAAAGTAGGATACCAGGTAGTTAAAGCAAAAGTGCCGTTGTCGGAAATGTTCGGATATGTGACAGCATTGCGAACATTAACTTCGGGTCGGGCTACTTCAACGCTTGAGTTCCACAATTACGAAGCCGCACCTCGTTTTGTTGAAGAAGAAGTGATAAAGAAAGTAAAAGGAATTGTTAGTTAAAACTATATAAAGTGAGCCAAAGAATTAGAATTAAGCTTAAATCATACGATCATAATCTGGTGGATAAATCAGCAGAAAAGATCGTAAAGGCGGTAAAGCAAACAGGTGCCGTAGTAAGTGGCCCCATACCTTTACCAACACATAAAAAGGTATTCACTGTTAACCGTTCAACTTTTGTTAACAAAAAGGCGAGGGAGCAGTTTGAACTAAGCACATTTAAAAGATTGATGGATGTATATAATTCATCATCAAAAACAATTGACTCATTGATGAAACTGGAATTGCCCAGTGGCGTTGAGGTTGAGATTAAAGTGTAACAAATAAGAACGGCTTAAAGATAAGTAGAAATGTCAGGATTATTAGGTAAAAAAATCGGCATGACCAGTATTTACGATGCGAATGGTAAAAACATTCCCTGCACCGTAATTGAAGCTGGGCCATGCGTTGTAACTCAGGTCCGTACGAAGGAGAAAGATGGGTATGATGCAATTCAACTGGCTTTTGAAGACCAGAAAGAAAAGCATACTAACAGGGCCCTGAAAGGCCATTTTGCAAAAGCAAAAACCACTCCAAAACGATATGTAGCCGAGTTTACAAGATTTGAGGAGAAAAAACAACACGGCGATGTGCTGAATGTAGATGTGTTTATCGAAGGTGAGTATATCGATGTGGTTGGAACTTCTAAAGGAAAAGGCTTTCAGGGTGTAGTTAAGCGTTACAACTTTAAAGGTGTAAACGACGCTACCCACGGCCAGCATAACAGGATGAGAGCACCAGGTTCTATTGGCGCTTCTTCATATCCGTCAAGAGTATTTAAAGGTATGCGCATGGCTGGAAGAATGGGCGGTAATCGGGTAAAACTGATCAACCTCCAGGTGATGAAGATTATTCCTGAAAAGAATTTATTAGTAGTTAAAGGAGCGGTTCCCGGTCCAAATAATTCATTAGTAATAATTGAAAGATGGAGTTAGTAGTTCATAATA
>JAZBOW010000364.1:0-5467 GCA_036351335.1 Bacteroidales bacterium
ATTGCCCTGCTGGCAAAGGTAAACCGGCTCAACACAATTGATCTAAAAATCAATTGGATGATCGCTGCTTTTTTAATATCTTCGTTCTCATTGCGGAACTACGTTTAGCTCCCTGTTAGCAGCAAGGTTGGAAAACGTACCAGAAACGATTAACTTTAGATTTTAAACTTAAAAATAAATATTATGGAAAATTCAAAAAAAGGTAAATGCCCTGTTATGCATGGCGCAAATACGGACACCAATAGTTCCGTAATGAGTTGGTGGCCAAATGCTCTTAATTTAGATATTTTGCACCAGCATGACAGTAAAACAAATCCACTTGGAGAAAATTTTAATTATCGGGAAGAATTTAAGAAACTTGATTTAGAAGCTGTTAAAACTGACCTTAAAAAATTAATGACAGAAAGCCAGGAATGGTGGCCTGCTGACTGGGGACATTATGGAGGATTAATGATTCGCATGGCATGGCATAGTGCCGGAACATATCGTACTGCCGATGGTCGTGGAGGTAGTAATACAGGTAACCAACGATTTGCACCGCTTAATAGCTGGCCAGATAACGTAAACTTAGATAAGGCACGTAGATTATTATGGCCAATTAAGAAAAAATACGGCAATAAACTTTCATGGGCAGATTTAATGATTCTTGCAGGAAATATGGCTTATGAGTCTATGGGATTCAAAACTTTTGGTTTTGCTGGTGGTCGTGAGGACATTTGGCATCCTGAAAAAGATATTTATTGGGGTGCAGAGAAAGACTGGTTAGGAAAAGATAGGTACTCGGATAAATTAGATGAGTCATCGCTTGAAAACCCATTGGCAGCCGTTCAGATGGGATTAATATATGTAAACCCAGAAGGTGTTGACGGCAAACCGGACCCTTTAAAAACAGCACAGGCAATGCGAGTTACATTCGAAAGAATGGCTATGAACGATGAAGAAACAGTTGCTCTAACTGCCGGAGGACATACTGTAGGAAAAACACATGGTAATGGAGATGCATCGCAACTTGGAGCTGACCCTGAAACTGCTGATTTAGAAGAACAAGGGTTCGGATGGAAAAACCCAAAAGGAAAAGGTAATGCAGAAGATACAGTAACTAGTGGTATAGAAGGTGCTTGGACAACTACTCCAAATAAATGGAATAACAGCTATTTCTATTTACTTTTCACATATGATTGGGAAATCAGAAAAAGTCCAGCAGGAGCTTCGCAATGGGAACCAATAGACATTAAGGAAGAAGACAAACCTTTTGATGCCCATGTTCCTAATGTTCGCAGAAATCCGATAATGACAGATGCGGATATGGCTTTAAAAATCGACCCTGAATACCGAAAAATATCAGAATATTTTTACAAAAAACCTGAATATTTTGCAGAGGTATTCGCAAAAGCTTGGTTTAAACTCACACACCGTGATTTAGGACCTAAAAGTCGATATGTTGGAGCAGATATTCCAAAAGAAGATTTAATTTGGCAAGACCCAATTCCTGTAATAGATTACACACTTTCGGAATCAGAAATTGATGACTTAAAAATTAAACTTCTGAATTGTGGTTTAACGCCAACTGAACTTATAAATACAGCTTGGGATAGTGCAAGAACTTTCAGAGCTTCTGATTTTAGAGGTGGTGCAAATGGAGCAAGAATTCGCCTAGCCCCACAAAAAGATTGGGTCGGTAACGAACCTGAACGCCTTGAAAGAGTTTTAAGTAAACTTTATGAAATTCAAACAGGATTAAGCAAAAAAGTAAGCATTGCCGATTTAATTGTTTTAGGAGGAAGTGCAGCTATTGAAAAAGCAGCTCAAGATGCTGGAGTTAATACAAAAGTTCCATTTTCACCTGGTCGTGGTGATGCAACAGCAGAAATGACCGATATTGCTTCCTTTTCGGTGCTTGAACCTGTACACGACGGTTTTAGAAACTGGCAGAAAAAAGATTATGCTGTTAAATCAGAAGAAATGCTTCTTGATAGGACTCAATTAATGGGATTAACAGCACCAGAAATGACTGTCTTAATTGGAGGAATGCGTGTTTTAGGTACTAATTTCGGAGGAACAAAGCATGGTGTATTTACTGACAGAGAAGGTGTTTTAACAAACGACTTTTTTGTGAATCTAACAGACATGCAATACACTTGGCAACCTGTTTCAGAAAACCTATACAACATTATTGAAAGAAAAACAGGGAAAACTAAATGGACAGCAACGAGAGTTGATTTGGTATTTGGATCGAACTCAATATTACGTGCTTATGCCGAAGTTTATGCACAAGACGACAACAAAGAAAAATTTGTGAATGATTTTGTCAAAGCATGGGTAAAAGTTATGGATTCAGACCGTTTTGATAAAGTGAATTAACCCCAGCTGCTAACATGCGGTCATAAAACATATGGGGTTTAGTTGTAATTCGGGCGTTATAGCCCGCTTCAGACTTTTTCAACGATGGATAGTAACGCACTCCCCAAACCCATACGTTTCATAACGCCAAACCTTAGCAAGTATAAAGTAGAAGATACGTGAAGATAGGATTGATATTCCCAAATAAAGACCGAAAAGATAAAACTGTTCATTTAGGATTAGGTTATTTAGCCGCGTATTCAAGAAAAGAGCACCAGGACATAGTATTTTCTATATTAGACACCAGGATTTCAACGAAAAAAGAAGTTGAAAAATTCATACGCTCAGATTTCGATTTAATAGGATTAACTGTTTTATCACCCATCTATTACGAAGTTGTAAGTCTTGTAGAAAAAATCCAACAAAGTTCACCTCAAATCCCAATAATAGTTGGAGGGCCTTACGTAACAACTATGATGGAGGAAATTTTTGAAGGAATTGATGTTGATTATGCAGTATATGGTGAAGGTGAAATAACTTTTTCAGAATTCATATACTTTTTAAAAAAAGAAAGAAAGGTTGAAGCTATAAACGGTTTAATTTATAGGAACGAAGAAAATATTATAGTTAAAAATCCTCCTAGAAAACAGATTAAAGACCTTGACGAGATTCCTTTTCCTGCGTACGACTTGTTCAAAATGAATAAATACCCAATGCACAGAATTACTACAACAAGAGGATGCCCTTACAAGTGTGTTTTTTGCAATTCATCATCAATTTGGGATTGGAAATGGAGAAAAAGGAGCGTTGAAAATATTGTAGAGGAAATACAATTTTTACTAAAAAACCATGAAAAAAAGGTTTTCTTTTTAAACGATAATACATTTAATGTTGATTTAGAAAGAATCGAATTATTCTGTAATACTCTTATAGAAAAAAAGATAGATATCTTGTGGAGTACGCCTGTAAAAGTTGAGATAATGACACAAGAAGTTGCGGCACTTATGAAGAAGGCCGGATGTTATAATGTTGGAGTAGGTATTGAATCTGCCAATAATGAGATATTAAAAAACATTAGAAAAAAAACAACTATTGAGGAAATAAACCAAGGTATTTCAATTTTTAAAAAAGCAGGTATCGAAGTATTAGGACAATTTGTAATAGGTAGCCCAGGCGAAACATTAGAAACAGTTAAAGAATCGATTGATTATGCTAAAAAATCAGAACTTGACTTCGTAATGTTTTATGCAATTTTACCATTTAAAGGAACAGAACAGTGGGATTACGTAATTGAAAGTGGGTATTTTTCAATGAGAGAAATTCATAAATTTCATTCTATAAGTCCCAGGATCGTTTTTGAAACCCCCGAATTTGATTATAATGACAGATTAGAAGCGATAAAACTTGCACGACAAGAAGGCTTTTATTCTGAATCAAATGACAGAAATTATTTTTTTGATATGGGTAAGGCAATCGCACAGAAAATACAAGCACATTTGCCAGCATATATTTCAAACAGGCTATATTTTTTCATGAAAAACGTCTATAGAAAACGTCTATTAAACAAAGAATTACCTTTGCTAACGCACAATAAAAAACTTTAATTTAACACAAGATGATATCACTTGATGAAAAGTTCAAAGCGCTGGAGGCAGACAATGCACCTGGTCAGGAAGCCAGGCAAAATCAGGGAAATCTGAATTCCTTTATGCGTGGTGAGAAGATGAATGGCATTGCTGTTGATTTCTCACACGGTGATGTAGATGCTTTTCCACCAACACCTGGCTCTGATGTAGTTTGGATAGATGGCTTTAACAAAGGTGCTAGTCAGGCGTACACTGAGTATAGGGGATTGGCTGAAATTAGAAACAGATCGGCAGAGCGACTTGGTAAATTTACCAAACGACCTATTGCAGCAGACCAGGAGTTGATTATAACCCCTGGAACTCAAGGTGCATTATTTTTGGCATTAGGTGCAACAGTTGCAGCAGGCATGAAAGTGGCCGTAGTTGAACCAGACTATTTTGCCAACCGTAAACTTGTTAAGTTCTTCGATGGAAAAGTTATACCAATCCCTCTGAACTACCTGGACGATTCAAATGAAAAAGGTCTGGATATTAATCGACTTGAAGAAGCTTTTAAAAATGAGACAAAGGTTTTAGTCTTTTCTACACCCAATAATCCAACAGGACTTGTATATTCGAAAAATAAGATAAGAGAAATTGCAGCCCTCGCAACAAAATATGATATTACTTTAATAGTGGATCAATTATATTCAAGAATGCTATACAGCGGAGAGGATTTTACACATCTTCGTTCTCAAGATACGCTCCCAAAAAATTTAATCACTATTATGGGGCCATCAAAAACCGAATCTTTAAGTGGTTTTCGTCTTGGCGTTGCGTTTGGTACACCCAAATTAATTGATAGAATGGAACGTCTTCAAGCAATTGTTTCTCTACGAGCTGCTGGTTACAATCAAGCGGTTCTTGATACATGGTTTCAAGAACCTGCAGCTTGGTTGCAAAAACGAATTGCCAAACATGAAGCTATTCGTGATGAGTTGTTGAAAATTTTCAGAGCTGCAAATTTACCAACAGCAATACCGCAAGCTGGTAGTTATCTTTTTCCTAAACTGCCACCTTTAAGCGTTGACTTACTAACTTTTATTCGATTGCTTCGTATTCAGGCCAACGTGATAGTTACACCAGGTACCGAATTTGGCCCTACTTTTACAGATAGCATACGGTTAAACTTTTCTCAGGATCATACAGCGGCTATTTCAGCAGTTAAGAGAATCGTAGAAATGGTAGAAATTTACAAATTATGAGTAATAGCAAAGAACAACCTATTCCGCAAGGAAAATATGTCCCAGCCTTGCGACACGCAGATTTGATTTACGTCTCTGGTATGACACCCCGCAAAAAAGGTCAACTTATTTATGCTGGTAAAATAAGAACAAAAGATCCCTTAGAATTTAATAAAGAGGCTGTTCGCCTGGCAACTTTAAATGCATTAACTGCGGCACAGTCTTGCCTGGGTGATGGCGAGCGCATATCAACAATCCTTCAACTGAATGTTTTTCTCAACGCCGAGGATGATTTTACAGCTCATGCTAAAGTTGCAG
>JAZBOW010000365.1:0-7003 GCA_036351335.1 Bacteroidales bacterium
CTGGTATTGACCTGTCGCTTACTGGGCAGGCAAAATTTGGTAAAAGCTTTGAGATACATACATTGCTTGGCTACACCTATGTGGAACCCGTCGCACTAGAGCCATCCCTGGTGTTTGCAGAAGACGACAGAGGTGTAATGTATAGTTACGACTCCACCAGTGTGGATCCTTCTAAACGTATTTTGAAGTATCGTTTCCTCCATACCATTAAATTCGATATCGAGTTTACATACAAGTCATTTGCGTTTGGTACCAGTATGAAATATTTCAGTAAAATTGAAAACCTGGATAAAGCTATATTTGACTTTGAAGATGCTACTAAGGCATCCGGAGGAACCCTGCAGCCAATCCTATATAGAGACTACTTCTATAATCATAACAACGGCAATATCATATTTGATATGAGATTGAGTTATAATTTCAGAGAACACCATAAAATAGCTTTAATTTCAAATAATATATTTAATAGGTGGTACTCATTAAGACCCTTAAAAGCTGAACCTATGCGCAATATTACATTGCAATACACTTTAAAACTTTAATCCTCATGAAAAAAATGCTCCCATTGCTTTTATTGGTATTGTCATTTAGTTTCGCACATCCGGCTGATGCCCAAAAAGGGTATTCCTTTCCCGATTCAGTGAAGTACAAAAAAAACATCATTCGATGGAATTTAACACCTTTCGTTTTATGGAGTAAAAAGAATATCAACCTGGGCTACGAGCGGGTAGTCTCACCATACCAGTCTTTTTCCGTAAATGCAGGCTATTTTGAATTACCGGAGTTCTCAAAAAATCTGCTGGACAGCTTAGAAATTAAAAATAGTACGGATAGGAAAGGATGGACAATTGCTGCTGATTATCGTTTTTATTTCAAGAAAAGAAACAAACATATGGCACCTGATGGATTGTATTGGGGGCCATATGCTTCTTATCACCATAGTCAATTCAACAATAAGATTATATTGCTAAATCAAGATCCATCTGTAAATGCACTTTTTGGGGCGAAAGTGAACATTTTAGCGGCAGGTGTGGAGTTGGGTTATCAATTTATCATAAAAGAAAAATTTTCCATTGATCTCATTTTTATGGGGCCTTCGGTTTCTATGTATAATTTTAACATGTCCCTCGGGGCGGAGGGAAATATCGAAGTTGACCCTGATGATGAGTACTTGCAGGCAATTTATGACATATTAAAAAGCGCAGTCCCCGGCTTCGAGAATTTAATTCAGGAAGGCGAAGTTACTACTTCCGGATCCAATGTTACAATGGGTTTTGGACTGCGCTATATGATTCAGATTGGATACAGGTTTTAGAATCCATTATCTTCTTTGTTATTTAGAATCTTTCTTATTGTTATCTTTGCAGGCGGTAAATATTAAAATCCACCATATATGCCACACTATCAAAAGAAAGGAAAAATCCCACCTAAAAGACACATTCAATTCCGGAAACCGAATGGTCAGCTTTATGCAGAAGAATTAGTGTCAACTGAAGGATTTTCTAGTATTTATTCAAATGTCTATCATCACTATCCGCCTACCGCAGTCATTAAAATCGGTAAACCCTATTCTGTTGCTCCCGAATCTTCTGTAGATAAAAATATGCAACACAGGGCTTTTCGTGGCTTCGACGTAAAACCAGTTGATGATTATCTTGAAAGTAGAAAAATTGTCCTTTTTAATGATGATGTATATATCAGCCTTGCAGCACCACAGAAATCCATGAATCACTATTTCTATAAAAATTCTCAAGCCGATGAAATGGTTTTCATACACGAAGGAAGGGGCACATTGCATTCGGTTTATGGAAGTCTTTCATTTAAAGAAGGGGATCACATCATCATTCCCAAAGGAACCGTTCATCAGTTTCATTTTAATGTTAAAAAGAACAGGTTGTTCATTACCGAATCATTTCATACTTTGAATTTCCCGAAAAGATATATGAACAAAGCGGGACAATTGCTTGAACATTCCCCGTTCTGTGAAAGAGATATCCATGGGCCTGAAAAATTAGTAACTCACGACGAAAAAGGGGACTTCCTGGTAAAAATCAAACGTTCTGATATGATATTCCCTTATCATTATCAAACACATCCTTTTGATGCCATCGGCTGGGATGGATATTTGTATCCCTACACATTTTCAATATACGATTTTGAGCCGATCACGGGCCGCATCCACCAGCCGCCACCGGTGCACCAGACATTTGAAACACCTGCTTTTGTTACTTGCGCTTTTGTTCCCAGGCTGTATGATTATCACCCACAATCCATACCGGCACCATACAACCACAGCAATGTCGATTCGGATGAAGTGTTGTATTATGTAGATGGCGATTTTATGAGCAGGAACAATATCGGCAGGGGACAAATCACATTGCACCCGATTGGCATACCTCATGGCCCGCATCCGGGTGCCGTTGAAAGAAGCATCGGAAAGAAATCAACAGACGAATACGCGGTAATGGTGGACACTTTCAGGCCATTAAAACTTACAAAAGCGGCGATGGATATTGAAGATAAGGATTACTATAAAAGTTGGTTAACAGAATAAAAAATTAAATAGATGAAAAATTGTTTGCCCATCAAGGGAACGGATTATGTTGAATTTTATGTGGGAAACGCCAAGCAGGCGGCACATTATTATCAATCTGCTTTTGGGTTTCAACCTGTCGCATTTGCTGGACTCGAAACCGGATTAACAGACCGGGTTTCTTATGTATTGAGGCAGGATAAGGTGACCATTGTGCTAACCGGTGCTTTGAAACCTGATTCTCAGGTAGCAGAGCATCACAAACTTCACGGGGATGGTGTTAAAGTGATTGCCATGTGGGTAGATGATGCTCAAAAATCGTTTGACGAAACCACGGCAAAAGGTGCCAAACCATACAAAGAGCCCTATACTATCAAAGATGAACATGGTGAAGTGAAACTGGCCGGTATTTATACCTATGGCGAAACAATTCACATGTTTATTGAAAGAAGCGCTTATAACGGCGACTTTCTGCCCGGCTTTATAAAATGGGAACCCGAATACCAACCGAACGATACAGGCCTTCTTTATGTCGATCATATTGTAGGCAATGTAGGCTGGGGCGAAATGGATAAAGTAGCTGACTTTTATCGCAATGTCTTTGGTTTCGACCAGTTAATATCGTTTGATGACAAAGATATTTCTACAGAATATACGGCTCTGAAAAGTAAGGTTATGGCCAACGAGAATCTACGCATTAAATTTCCTATTAACGAACCGGCTAAGGGTTTAATGAAATCGCAGATTGAAGAGTTCCTGGATTTCTATATCGGACCGGGTCCGCAACATGTCGCGATTGCGACGGATGACATTATCCAAACCATTGCAGCGCTGCGTGAAAGAGGTGTGGATTTTTTAAATGTGCCTGACAGCTATTACAATGATGTACTGGAAAGGGTAGGAGCCATTGAAGAAGATATTGAGGTGCTGAAGAAATATAAAATACTGATCGACAGGGATGACAAAGGATACCTGTTACAATTATTTACGAAACCCGTTGAAGACAGGCCGACCTTCTTTTTCGAGATCATTCAGAGAAAAGGTGCTGAATCATTTGGTAAAGGCAATTTCAAAGCACTTTTTGAAGCTATAGAGAGAGAACAACGCAGCAGAGGTACATTATAATGAATTAGAAGAGAAGTATATATGATTGAAGCTAACAACCCAAAATTAAAATCTTGGATCGCAGTTGAAAAAGATAGCGATTTTCCCATTCAAAATATTCCATTTGGTATCGGAAAACCTCAGAATAAATCACCCCGGCCGCTGAGCAGGATCGGTGATTTTGCCATTGACCTTTCGGTGCTATCTGATTATGGTTTTTTTGATAATCTGAAGATTGAAAATTATGGTGTGTTTTACGCACCGGTTTTGAATGAACTATTGGAACTTGGAAAACCTTTATGGAAATCGCTCCGGGAAAGGATATCAGAAATATTCAGGGAAGAAAATGCCCAACTACGGGACGATGATATTATCCGAAAAGAAGCAATCATACCGATGCAAAACGTGGTCATGATGATGCCTGTGGAAGTGGGTGACTATACCGACTTTTACTCAAGCATTGAACATGCCACCAATGTGGGCGCTATGTTCCGTGATCCGAACAACGCATTGCTGCCAAACTGGAAACATATCCCGGTAGGCTACCATGGACGTTCGTCATCTATTGTTGTTTCAGGTACAAATATCCACAGGCCTAAGGGACAATATAAATTAGATACAGAAGAGAATCCCCAATTCGGACCATGCCGTTTGTTTGATTTTGAGCTTGAAATGGCATTCATAACGGGTACAAAAACCAATTTAGGAGAGAGTATTCATGTTAAAGACGCAGAGGACCATATTTTCGGTTTGGTTTTATTCAACGATCTGACAGCACGGGATATTCAGAAATGGGAATATGTGCCATTAGGACCTTTCCTCGGAAAGAATTTCGGTTCAGTTGTTTCACCCTGGGTCATTACGCTCGAAGCGCTGGAACCCTTTAGAACGGAAGGTCCCGTTCAGGAACCAAAAGTATTGCCCTACCTGCAATTTAAGGGGCCACGAAATTTTAATGTGAATCTGGAAGTGTATCTGCAACCCGAAAACAGTGAAGAATCGTTAGTTTGCCGTTCTAACTTAAAATATTTGTATTGGAATATGTCTCAGCAACTGGCACACCATACTGTGAATGGTTGCAATATCAATTCGGGCGACATGTACGGTTCGGGCACCATTTCAGGGCCAACTCCGGATTCTTACGGATCGATGTTAGAACTAAGTTGGAAAGGTACCAAAACGATCAAACTGAAAGACGGATCGGAGAGAAAATTCGTGGCAGACAATGACACCATTATTATGAAAGGCTTTGCAACTAAAGATGGTGTACGTATCGGTTTTGGAAATTGTAGTACGAAAGTGTTACCTGCTTTATAAACCACGTTATGTATAAAATAGATCCAACAGAATATCCCCACCAGAAGCTTCATAAAATATTACTTGGAGGTGTGGCACCCCGTCCCATCGCGTTTGCCAGCACTATTGACAAGAATGGACAAGTTAACTTATCTCCTTTCAGTTTTTACAATGCATTTGGTGTGAATCCATCAACATTGATCTTCTCTCCTTCAAGAAGAGGACGGGACAATACAACAAAACATACGTTGGAAAATATCCTTGAAGTTCCTGAAGTGGTGATCAACGCAGTAAACTTTGAAATGGTGCAGCAGATGAGTCTGAGCAGTACCGAATACCCGAAAGGTGTGGATGAGTTCGTTAAATCAGGTTTAACGCCCATAGCATCTGTTGTTGTGAAACCGCCTAGGGTAAAAGAGTCACCTTTGCAATTTGAATGCCGGGTGAGGGAAGTGATCGAGACAGGAGGTCGGGCCGGTTCCGCCAACCTGGTGGTCTGTGAAATTGTCATGATCCACATAGATAAAGGATTGTTAGACGATGAAGGAAATATCGATACGGATAAAATTGACCTGGTAGGTAGATTGGGTGGAGATTATTATGTTAGAACAGTTGGCAATGCCAAATTTAAAGTACCCAAACCCTTATCAGATATAGGTATGGGTGTTGATCGCTTGCCTGAACACATTCGGTTCAGCAAATACCTGAGTGGAAATGATCTGGGTATTTTAGGCAATCTAAAAAACCTGCCATCAGTGGATGAAATAAAGAGCGTGTCAGATCAGTTTTCGGCTAATGATTTGAATGAACAAACAGAAAAAAACCTGCATAACAAAGCCAAAAAACTGATTGCCGAGGGTAAGCCTTATGAAGCTTTAAAAATTCTGATGGTTAAAACTTCCCGATAACATTTTTTCCATTTCTGATCAGTTGGGCATAATTTTCCTGATCAGTACACAGCGCATCCAGATAACTGTTTACTTCTGTTTTGAGCTGTATTTCTTTTCCATTGGCCAACATTTCAAGGAGTTCGACAGGCAATAGCCAGTCCTTATATTTTCCGGCAATAAATTCTTTCCAGATTTTTTTTAATTCATTTAACGCGGCACCCATTTCTCTTACATCTCTTGTTCTTTGATAAAGTTTGTGCAATTCCCTGGTCTTTTTATTGTATCTGATCTTATGAGTTTTGTCAACCGGAGCGGTATATGCAAGTCCAAATCCTTCAGCATTTGCCGGGCCTGAATATGCAGAGATAATATTTTCACCAACAGCCATGTCATAGATACCCCATTCAGGCTTAAAAAGAATGTTGTCTTTATATTGCACTAGGCATTCAGAAAAAGACATCAGCAATAATTTACCATCTTTTCTCAATACATTTCTTAATATACCTTTTACGCTGATTCCCGACTCAAATTCAAATTCAGCTTCTTTTCCTATTTGAATACCAATGTACCTAAGGTCGGAATTTGTCAAAAACCGGGTTGGCTTCAGGGTGCCGTTTATCTTTCCTATGGGTGAACCAAATCCGTCGTAATGTTGCGTTTTTCCATGCCCGTCCAGTAATTTGTCGTTATAATTTAATGTAGTAGGCCCCCCTGTTTTTATATAGATCGGGTGTCCGTTATGCAGCACCATTTCAACAAAGCTACCCGAAACCTGCAGACCTGAGGAATAAACCATGGTAGCTGTATTTCCTGATTCTATCGCTTTCATGATACCATCCAGGCCACCCGTACGCAAGGCCATATGGGATGCAAACTCGTCCAAAACCACTGATAAATGTTTGAAATCCGGTGTAACAAAAAGCTGTGGTTGGGGCTTGGTAATATCAAAGCTATAATCCATAGCATTCATATCATAAGGCAGCTTAATTACCTTATCTTTTAGTGCGCCCAGGCTTTCCGATATGGATGATAACAAGCCTGCGCCATATATCTTTGGGTTATCAATGCTTCCGATCAAACCGTATTCCACCGTCCACCAATGCAAATTCCTGATCAGAGTCATCTCCGAAGGGGGACCTAATGTCAGGCCTAACTCGTCAATACGATATTCAGCTTTTTC
>JAZBOW010000366.1:0-10314 GCA_036351335.1 Bacteroidales bacterium
AAAAGATGGAGAAAACGTTATACCGGTTATCCAGATGGTATGCAATTTTACCAAGCCTACGGCCGACAAACCTTCATTGCTGAGTATTGATGAGGTAAGTACGATGTTCCATGAGTTTGGTCATGCCCTGCATGGACTGTTAAGCGATTGTAATTATGTGAGTATCTCCGGAACTTCCGTTCCACGTGATTTTGTGGAATTACCATCACAAATTATGGAAAACTGGGCCACACATCCTGAAGTGATGAAAATGTACGCCACGCATTATGAAACCGGCGAAACCATTCCCGAAGAACTCATTCAGAAGATGAATGATGCGGATAAATTTAACCAGGGATTCATTACGGTTGAATTTATGTCGGCAGCCTTGCTGGATATGGATTGGCATACAATTACTGAAGAAAAGCATTACAATGTGATGGCTTTTGAAAATGCCTCACTTGAAAATATGCAAATGATTCCTGAAATTGTGGTGCGTTACCGCAGTCCTTATTTTGCCCATATTTTTTCAGGGGGATACTCGGCAGGTTATTACAGCTATGCATGGGCCGAAGTACTTGATGCCGATGCCTTTGAAGCTTTTAAAGAAAATGGCATATTTGACAAAGCAACTGCCACAGCTTTTCGTGAAAATGTATTGTCGAAAGGTGGTTCGGATGACCCGATGAAATTGTATGTGCAGTTCAGGGGACAAGAGCCTAACCCGGATGCCATGCTGAGGCGCAAGGGATTGAAATAAGTATTTGACAGATTTATCTTGCTTTACGCATCCATCGTGGGGAACCGCTTTTTGTAGCTCCTGACATATAAGCTGAGTTTTCGAGATTCACGGAACGGACATCTTCTATCGAATAAAAGGCTTTCGGGTTGTAATTGTTGACAATGGAAATCACTTCTTTTGCGACCTGGCGCTTGGTGATCAGGAAAATCACATGCACCGGTCCTTCTTTACCTTCTGCATCAACCGCAGTTACTCCAAATCCTTTTTCACGAAGACTTTCAATCAACTCACTGGCATTTCTGCCTGTTATAATACGTATGATCTGCATGCCCATCGCCAGTTTTTCTTCTACCCGGAGGCCCACATAATTTCCAACGGCAAATCCTGCTGCATAAGCGAAGTAGGTGGTTAAATTGTCCAGGTTTTCCATGATCCGCGTTATGGCAACCAACCAGATCAGAATCTCGAAAAACCCTAATATGGGCGCTATAACTTTATTGCCACGCGAAATGAACACAATACGCAAGGTGTCAAGCGTTACATCCACTATTCTCGACAAAAAGATTAACAAGGGTAAAAGACCGTATATAAACCAGTTTGAATCTAAAAAAGCTACTTCCATAATGCATGTATGTTTGGGAGTGCAAAAGTGAGGGTTTTCTGGTTACTAATGGTATTTTATTCTGAGTTTTTTTAGAAAAATTAATGCCCGAAGTAAGTGTCTTTTAACTATTACTAAATGATTGTAATTAAGCCATGTAATGAAATATAATTCATTTAAAAGCAACAATTGAACCTATATCATCTTTGTGCAACTTTACGTAACAGCTTTTTATTAATTGTATATGCTGACATCATAGAATTTTTATGGCTATTAAGCCAAGCAACGCAATGAAGAGCGAAAAATAGCAAAGGAACTTGTAGAAAATATTTATTTCCCGAGAAGTATATATCAGCACTAAACTTTTGAATACTGGAAATGTTTTGAGTCGCCCCACGCGTCATAAACTACTTCACAGCCTGCCCTGTTAGCAATGGCTTCCAGGTTTCGCTGGCTGTCTTCAGCCTCTTCGTTTATTCCGGGTTTGTTGTTATACAAAGCGTATTTGTTGCGGTAGATACCCGGTGTTATATTGGGCATCATGATGTTAGCGCCTACCCTGAGTGCCTGTTCCCGGCCCCCATTAGCCATAGCCTGTAGAGCTGTAGTTGACGCTATATTGATATCTTTCATGATAATTCGCAGCAGGGCAATCATTTTTAGCGTCAGTATCAGGCGTTCCTGAACAGTCTTCAGTTGGGAATTATATTCAGCAAGAGGTGTTTGTTCGTGTTCTATATAAGGACCCATACCGCACATATCAATATCAAAATCACGCATAAAAAGCAGGTCGCTTGCTAAATCTTCAGTTGTTTGGAAAGGCAAACCTATCATAACGCCCGTTCCGGTTTGATACCCACAATTTTTCAGGCTCGTCAGTGCATTCAGGCGGTTATCGAAATCATGCAATTGATCTTTCGGATGGATACGATAATACAGTTCACGATTGGATGATTCGATGCGAAGCAGATAGCGATGCGCTCCCGCCGCTCTCCATCGCTGATATGTTTCTTCGGTTTGCTCACCGCATGAGAGGGTAATCCCCAGCTTTCCATTACTCATCTTTTTGGCTTTCCGGAGGTAGCTTTCCACCTTTTCAATAAAAACCGGGCTGCTCAATTCGCCCGACTGCATTACGACTGAACCAAGCTTGTTCTGAATGGCAAATTGAAAAGCCAATTCCACTTCATCATCCGATATTGAATACCGTTCAACTGTTTTGTTACCACGACGGATGCCGCAGTAGAGACAGTTTTTGGCACATATATTCGACAATTCGATCAATCCACGCAGGTGCACTTTATTGCCTATATATTTCGCTTTTATCTCAGCCGCTTTTTTAAAGATCAGTTCGGTATCTTCCGGTCCGGCATTCAACAGTTCAATCAAATCTTCTTTTGAGAACTCCTGATGCGCTAATATGTTTCCGATCCTGTTCATTTTACAGCCAAATCATTTTCCTTAAAAGGCGCCACCGCCCTCTCAAAAATACCATGCATAAAAGCAATGGCCATACCGTAATTGGTCACCGGAATACCTGCCTCAATAGCGGGCAATAACCTGTTTTTTACCTGTTTTTGGGTGGCCACACATCCGCCGCATTGAATCACCAGCGCATAATCATTCAAATTTCCGGGTATTTGATCCAGCCCGGCAACAATTTCAAATTCTATTTGACTGGATGTGAATTTTCTGATCCAATCCGGTAGTTTAAACCGTCCGATATCTTCACAACTTACATGGTGCGTGCATGATTCAAGAATAAGCACTTTATCTCCGTCTTTTAAACCGGACAATGCGGGGGTGCCTTTCTTGTACTTTTCAAAGTTGGCACGGTTCTTTGCAAAAACAACACTGAATCCGGTTAATGGAATGTCGTCCGGAATGATGGATGCTACAAATTTAAATGCCTGGCTATCGGTAACTACCAATGCCGGACGAATGCCCAAATGCATAAAATCTTCCAGTTCTGTTTCTTTAATAGTGACGCAAATCGCATCATGATCGAGCACATCACGAATGGCCATTTGCTGGGGAAGGATCATCCTGCCTTCAGGAGCTTCGGAGTCGATGGGTGTGATGAGCAGCACAATATCTTTTGGATTAATAAGGCCTTTGAATAGCGATGGTTTTACAAAAGCCGTTTCAGGAATACTGGTTTTTAATTCTTCAATGATGGTTTCCAGTTCTGCATTATCAACTGTGCTGTAATCAATGACTTTTTTGCCGGTTATGGTTTTTATCCTGCTTGCATTCCTCTTATTGACAGGCGTAATATCGCTTTTATTATGAACGATCAGAAACGGCACTTCATACTTTTTAAATGCTTCGATTAGTACAATTTCATAGTTATTAAAAATATTTTCAGCGATGAGAAGGATGGCGCAATCAATGGTTTTGATCACGTTCATTGTTTTTTCAACCCGTTTTTTTCCCAACTCACCTGTATCATCAATACCGGCCGTATCAATAATAATGGCCGGGCCGATTCCAAATATCTCGACAGATTTTTTTACCGGGTCGGTGGTTGTTCCGGGATGATCGGAAACAATGGCTACTTCCTGGCCGGTAAGACGGTTGATAAAAGAGCTTTTACCATTGTTTCGCCTGCCGAAGATGCCAATATGCGGTTTGAGATCTTTTCCCTTAGCCATCGTGTAGCACTTTATTCAATTAGTAATACAAATCCCGTTCACCATCCCTGATGCGGCCGATCCTTTCACGAACTGATGTCTCCATCTTATCGTCATTCAATTTAGCGATGTTGTTTTCAATCACCTGCCATCCTTTTGCAGCCACATCTTCACCTGCATAATCCTCGATGTATTCTGATAGCGTGAGTATGGCATTTGGCGTGCAAAATCTTTTGATAAAACCGGGCACTGAAAATTCCATGAAATGTTCTCCTGTACGGCCTTTCCTGTAACATGCGGTGCAGAATGATGGCAGGTAATCTTCATCCAGCAATTCATCAACCACATTGCCCAGTGAGCGTTCATCATTGATCAGGAATTGTTCTTTGTTCAAATCCTGTTTTTCAGCAATTATTTCTGCATAGGCACCCATTTCTATTTTTGTTCCGGCATCGATTTGCGAACAACCGTATTTAAGCACTTCTTTCCTGATGTGTTCCGGTTCACGAGCCGTTAATATCATTCCTGTATAAGGAACTGCCAGTCGTAATATGGCTACGATCCGTGTAAACTCCTCATCATTTACCCTGTAACGTTCATCTACTTTAAAATGGGCTGCATCCTGTAAGCGCGGAAATGAAATCGTATGCGGGCCCACGTTATAACAAGCTTCCAGGTGGTTGGTATGGCGCACCAGGCCCATCACCTCAAAACGCCAGTCGTAGAGGCCAAATAAGGCACCAATGCCTACATCGTCCAGACCTGCTTCCTGCGCCCTGTCAAGAGATGTTAACCGATATTCGTAATTTTTCTTTCTGCCACCGGTATGGTATTTTTTGTAGGCATCAAGATGATAGGTTTCCTGAAACACCTGGTAAGTGCCTATGCCAGCTTCTTTAACAGTTCTGAATCCTTCTATCTCCAATGGAGCTGCATTGATATTCACCCGGCGTATTTCACCGTTCCCGGTTTTTACACCATACACGGTTTTTACGGTTTCAGCAATATAATCAGGCGTATAAGTTGCATGCTCACCATATACCAATATCAGTCGTTTTTGCCCGTTTTGCTCCAATGCTTTCACGTTGTCGATCAACTCCTTTTTTGTGAGTGTAGTACGTTGTGCCTCTTTGTTGGTGGCTTTAAATCCGCAGTATTCGCAGTTGTTCATACAAAGATTGCCGACATACAAAGGTGCGAATAACACGATGCGGTTACCATACACCTTTTCTTTTAGCGTCTGTGCTCCTTTGCGGATTTCATCTACCAAAGCCGGATCCGCAGTTTGCACCAGGCTTGCTACTTCTTTCAGGTTGAGCCTTTGTTTATTTAAAGATTTGCTGATGATACGTCTGACTTCATTTTCAGATGTATCTGCTCCATTGATGAAGTCCCAAATCTCATCTTTGTCGATGAAGGGTTTCATCGGTTCATCTTTGATGCGGTATGTTTCAGGTGTAAATTTCATTTTAGTTCATCATTGGAATGGTAACTGTAAATGTGGACCCTGATTCGGGTGTGCTTTCCACTTCAATATGACCGTGGTAT
Organism: Bacteroidales bacterium; assembly: GCA_036351335.1. Taxonomy (GTDB): domain Bacteria; phylum Bacteroidota; class Bacteroidia; order Bacteroidales; family F082; genus UBA4459. Next base: position 5,504 of record JAZBOW010000366.1, read on the forward strand.
TGCTCCACCATACGCTTTGTGATAGATAAACCAAGTCCGCTTCCGGTGATGTCGCGCGTTTGTTCATTCTTAATCCTCGAAAACTCTTTGAACAGCTTTTCCTTGTTTTCTTCGGAAATACCGATGCCCGTATCTTTCACTTTAAACACTACCTCGTCTTTCCGCTTCCGAATATTTAAATCCACCTTTCCGCCTTCTTTATTGTATTTCACGGCGTTTGAGAGCAGGTTATTCAGGATGATTTCAATCTCGTCGGGATCGGCCGTCAAGATGATATCACTATCGGCATCAAAATGCAATTTTACATTTCTCTGAATGGCCAATGGATCAATGGTATCCATAGCTATCCTGGCCAATTCGCAAATATCCACTTTCTTTAACTCACGACTTTTCTTGCCTGATTCGAGTTTGGTAAGATCCAGCAAGTCCATAATGAGGTTGCGCATGCCTTTAATCCTGATCAGTGAACGGTCGATCATGGCCTGGTAATCATCCAAATTGTTGCCTACCTGGCGTTCTTCCATGATCTTTAAATAGCCTTCGATGGCATTCAAAGGTGATTTGAGTTCATGCGACAATACTGAAAGAAACTGGAATCGAATCTGCTTGCCTTCCTTATTCATCTGGCGGGTCATCCGTTTGAGGAAAAGGTGTTTGCTGATGTTTTCTATAGCCGATTTGAGTTCCTGCGGCGTAAAGGGTTTGGGCACGAAATTATAAGCCCCGAAATTGGTTGCTTTTACCGCAATATCAAGAGATGCATAAGAGGTGATCATCATCACGGCGGTATCCAGTTTTTGTTTGTTGATCTCTTCCAGTACTTCAATACCCTGGATGCCTGGTAGCTTGTTATCGAGCAAAATAATATCGGGCGTAGTAGCATGGATCAATTCCAAAGCTTCCTCTCCTGTAGCGGCTTCTATTACATCAAATGAGAAATCTTCATCCATGAATGGAAAGCCGACGGTGTAGTTCTGTAAGATACGCGTAATTCCGGAACGGATGCCCGGTTCATCATCAACGATCAATATTTTGAGTGTATTCATGGCCTATGCTATTTAGATGGTTAAATTTTAAGCAACTTGTTAATTTCCCGGTGGAGTTGATCGCCACGGACCCCCTTTTCAAGGTATTTATCTGCCTTGATCCAATTCTGGTCTTCTTTGGTTTCAAGGTTAAACATCATGCCTGTTTCGGCCGTTACCGCAGTAGCGATTATCACGGGCACATCCGGGTATTTCTTTTTGGTTTTATAAGCCAGTATGAAACCACTGTCCTGTGTTTCCATCATGAGATCATAGATGGCGAGATCAGGTTTCTTTTCGCCCAGTATTTGTTCTGCTTCCTTGCCACTGGTTGCTGTGATCACTTCAAATCCGAAATTCTCTACCTGCAATTTCATTTGATCGAGCATGTCAGCGTCATCATCAACGATCAAAATTATTTTTCTATTTTCTGACATTTTATTAATTTTTATCTGTTAACTCACTGGTTTTCTTGGTAATTCTATTTTAAATTTCGTTCCGGTCGGTCCCTCTGAAGGATCGGAATTGGAACTTACGGTTATTTGTCCGCGATGCATTTTTATAATGCCGTACACGAGCGGCAAACCCATGCCTGTACCTTTCCCAATGCCTTTGGTGGTGAAAAAGGGCGTAAATACTTTTTCCATGTTTTCCTTAGCAATTCCTTCGCCGGTATCAGAGATCACTATAAAGACGGTATCTTCGTTTCCTTTGATTTCCAATTTTAGTTCACCACCTGACGGCATGGCCTCTACGGCATTTTTTTCGAGGTTGGTAAGGGCCTGCATCAACTGGTCATTATCAAAATGGACTATTGGATCTGATATTTCGCTCTGAAAAGTGATTTTCACATTGTCAGGCTTGATAATGGATTGAAGGCTGTGTTTGCAAAATGCAACCAAATCGGATTCGACAAGGTTTACCTGGCTTTTCCGGGCAAAATTCAATAGCCCGCCGACTATTTTTTTGCATCGATCGGCTTGTTCGGCAATCAGGTCAAGATCTTTAATAATGGGATCATCTTTCGCAATTTCATCCTTTAAAATATTGCTGTACATGGTGATCACACCTAAGGGATTGTTCAATTCGTGCGCAATTCCTGCAGAAAGCTGTCCCATAGTAGCCAGTTTTTCTGTTTGTTTTAGGTCTTGACGTACATCAGCTAATTCGCTGTTTGTAATGTTCAGGTCTTCCACCATGCGGTGTAATTTCTCAATAGAGAATGGGAGACACATTTCTGTTTCTGCCAAACCGTTATAGATGGCAATCGCATGTTCGCGGCAGGTTTCATAGCCACATGCACCGCAGTTAAGCTGGTCTTTTAATTCAAATTTACCAAGCTGTTGCAGCACTTGTTGAATGTGATCTTCGGAAGGTAATTCTATTCGTTGATCGATGGGGTTGAATTCCCTGGAAAGATCAAGGTCAGCAAAAGTATCTATTTCTTTCTGCCATTTTTTTTCATCCAGTTTTTCGAGCTTTTCATTTACATAATTACTGATAATTGTCCGACGGTTGTAGCGGTTGCCATTTTTCGACATACCGGGTCCCATGATGCAACCTTTACAGCATAACAATTCGAGATGGGCTGCGCCAAGACTGCCGTTTTCAAATTCACGAATGGCATCTTTGAAACCTTCCTGTCCATCGGCCACAATAATATCGCTTACCGTGATATCGAGCGAACGACCCATGGAATTTAACAAACCATGGCTTACGGGAAAAGCGGCACCTTTTGCTGAAAGAGGTGGATCAAATTCTGATGGTGTAACCTCAGCCAGGTGGACATTAAACAGGTCGAAAAGATCACGAAGCTCCGTGAAAGTGAGAGCTGCGTCAACTTCAGTGCTTTCTCCTTTTTTGGCGATGCATGGTCCGATAAAAACCACTTTCGTATCCGTTCCATATTTTTTTCTGATCACCCTTGTAGTTGCAACCATGGGTGAAACAACTGGTGCCAGTGAAGAAATTAGATCAGGATGATGTTGTTCAATACAAGCTACAATAGCCGGGCAATCGGAGGAGATCAGGCCTTTATCCCTTTTTATATGTATTAATTTATCGTACTCCTTTGCCACCAGGTCTGCTCCAAAAGATACTTCAACAACTTTGTCAAAACCGATCTCTTTAAGCAACCCTACAAAGTGGGTATAATCTTTAATTTCAGTAAATTCTGCGGGGAAACTCGGTGCTACGGCAGCCACCACCAACTCTCCTGACCGGAGCAACTCCACCACATCACTTTTCATCTCCACAAATGCTTTCGCACTCTGACTGCACACATTCACACAATTTCCACAGGCAATGCAGCGGCTGCCCACTACTTCCGCCTGTCCGTTTATAATTTTGATTGCCTTTACCGGACACTCACGCACACAGGTATAGCAGACACGGCAACGATCCTTCACCGTATATACCAACTTATTTCTGCTTACCTGTTTCATTGTTTAAGTTTTAAAAAGGCCGGGGACTTGTATTTGTTTAGCTATGAACAAATGAATTCACCCAAAGTCCCCGGACCTAGCGTAATTAATCAAATCAAAACCTTGCGTTCATTATACTTTGTATGCAATAATTCATGGCTTTTATGTCCTAGTGGTTCTCCTAAAAACTTGTTGTACAATTCAATAATTTCCGGGTTTTTGTGAGATACTTTAACAGGTTCATTTTCATCAATTTTATACAGTGCTCCCATCCTTGCTTTTAGTTCTTCTTCGCTGGTGCCAATATGCTGTCCACCACCACCAATGCATCCGCCCGGGCAAGCCATCACTTCGATAAAATGGATATCGTTTCTTCCTTTTTTTATTTCATCCAACAGTTCCTTTGCATTTGCTAATCCACTTACAACAGCTACGCCTAATTCGAGGTCTCCCGCCTTGATACGCGCTTCTTTTCTTCCCTCAAATCCTCTTACCGCTTGCACCTGGAATTTTGTTAGTTCTTTGCCGGTGATCTTGAAATGTGCCGTTCTTATAGCCGCTTCCATCACACCACCTGACGCGCCAAATAATTTACCAGCTGTGCTTCTGAATCCCAGCGGCGAATCGGTTGATTCGGGCTGAATACGGAACATATCAACACCATAAAGTTTTAAAAACCGTGTCAACTCGCGGGTGGTTAATACCGCATCCACATCGCTGATACCGTTTTGTGTCATTTCTTCACGCTGTGCTTCAAACTTTTTGGCCGTGCATGGCATGATGGACACAGAATATATCTCATCTGCCTTCAGATTTTCGATGTCTGCAAAATAACTCTTGATCACGGCACCCATCATCTGCTGTGGTGATTTACAACTGGAGAGGTTGGGAATAAATTCCGGTGTAAACTCTTCGGCATATTTTACCCAACCCGGACAGCAACTTGTAATCATCGGCAATATGCCTTCATTTTGAATTCGGTCAATCAACTCTGCCGACTCTTCCATAATGGTAAGATCTGCCGAGAATGAAGAATCAAAGACAGCATCAAATCCGACTTTCCTGAGTGCGGCGTTTAAAATGCCATTGATATCTTTTCCGGCTTCCATTCCCAATTCTTCGGCCATTGATACTGAAATGGAAGGCGCATATTGCACTACTACCTTTTTCTTTGGGTCATTCAGCGCTTGCTGAATTTCAGCAAAGTGATTTTGCTCTGTTAACGCACCGGTAGGGCAAACCATAATACATTGGCCACAGTTCACACAACTGGAAGTATTCAACCCCTGGTGAAAGGCTGTACCCACCGTTGATTTGTTGCCCCGGTTCACAAAATCAATGCAGGCTACTCCCATCACTTGTT
>JAZBOW010000367.1:0-5400 GCA_036351335.1 Bacteroidales bacterium
AGTACAGAAGACTTTATAGAAATAAATGAAACGCAATTGTATCCATCTAATAATTCAAGTGGTATTGCAACAAAGGAGCTGGAATTTGACTTTCCGTTTTATGACAGTGTCTATTCCAGTGTTACCTTGCATGTAGACGGCTATTTGATGTTTGATGAGCAGTTGTATCCCTTTCCCTACTTTAACGATGATAATGTGTTGTTTAAATCATCCAGGAATATTTCTCCATTCATGAACAAATACCAGCAGGTATATACCGGTTATGGTGGTGGTATTTGGTATGAAGGTGATGAAAATTCGGCTACCTTCAGATGGAAAACAAAAATTACGGATGATGTGAATTCCGATTTCAATTATTCAGTTACACTATTTCCTGACGGTGCAATAAAATTTAATTATGGAGTGATGAATGGTTATGGAAATTTAAAATGGATATCCGGTGTTTCGGATGATGACTTTACAAACTACACCTATACATCACATTCAAATGACAGGATAATCCCTGAAAATTACCAGGTAAACCTGGCCACTTATCATTATCCTGAAGAACTTCATATTAGTCCCGAAGGCCTGCTGTATGGTACACCGTCGCAGCCTTATCAAGATAATCCGGTCAGGTTAAAAGTAACAGACAACAATTATGTGTCTTCAGTAAAAGAACTTCTATTTTCGACGGAACAGGTTACATTACTTGTATATGATTCAGTGAGTTCAGGTGGGGATGATATTGTGGAATATGGAGAAACGGCTTCATTAAGTTTTAAATTTGTGAACGAAGGTGAGGAAGATATTACAAGTGCTTCATTGCACATAACAAGCGATAGTGAATACGTAACTGTGTTGGACAATACAGCCTATATAGGAAACATCGCCGCTGGTGATTCAGTTACAATTACCAATTGCGTTTCATTCCTTGTTCAAAACAATATTCCAAATGAAGTAAACATTCCGGTTTCTTTGCATATTTCAGATAATGTAATGGATTTGCAGATGCTTCTTAATTATATGGCATACGCTCCGCTTGTGAGCATAGCTGAGGTATTCATTAACGATGAAAATGGCGTACTCATTCCGGGCGAAACCACTGATGTGGCTGTAGTGTTTATAAATGAAGGAGGTGCGACCATTGATGAATTAAGCGCTGAATTAACTGCGCAAAATTCCATGATAACAGTAAATAGCAACACAGGCGAAATAATGGAATTCGGGGCTGGTGTGGTGGATACCATACTGTTCAGTGTTTCGGTATCAGAATCGGCACAAAACGGTGAGCCTGCAGACTTTTTAGTGGGTATGGAAGGCACGCACGATTACATTGCGGAAGAAACATTTACGTTGATGATTGGTGTAAATATGGTGGATTTTGAATCAGGCATTTTTGACCTGGTGAATTGGGGTGCAGATGGAGAGGCTTCATGGATGATTGATCAGTTCCTGGCATATGAAGGGCAATACAGCGCCCGTTCCGGATTTGTAACGGATAACCAGTCATCTTCGCTTATTGCAGATGTAACGGTATTGTACGAGGGCAATGTTTCTTTTTACAAAAAGGTTTCCTGCGAAGCTGAAAATGCGGATTACCTGGCATTTTATATTGATGGCGTTGAACAAGGTATGTGGTCAGGCGAGAACGACTGGTCGCTTGAAACATTTTCAATTGGAACCGGTTTTCATAGATTGGAATGGAAATACGCAAAAGACGAAAGTGTGTCGGCAAATCTGAATGGCGCGTGGATTGATCTGATTTCACTTCCGGCAATTTCTGAAGCATCACCCACACTGGTTTTTGATGTTGAAAATGTGGTTATGAATATCCCATTTAATCAAACGGAAACAGAAAACTTCAGTATTGAAAATACGGGTCAGGCAAACATCAAGTATAAAACATATATTTCATCCGCAAACCAAACAATTCTGCAGCCTGGAAGAAACATTTACGGTTCTTTTTTAACATGTAATGAAGATGTTGTAAATGCAGGTGAAACTTATCAAATTGAATTAACCATCTACAATGCAAGTTTGGACAATGAATGGCTGAAAGATGTCATTATTGAATTTCCGGATGGCGTAAACCTGATCAGCGCTACAGATTTCGTTGGGGGCACTGAGGATATGTTATTTGAAGGAAATACAGGGAATGGTGCTACTGCCTTTTGGCATGGCGAAAATGATGATGGGTGGGGAGTTATACATGGTGGACAAACCGCTATTGCCACTATTGAAATAGAATTAGACGAATCGTTTTCAGATCATTTTACACTGGTATTTGAGATCATGGGTGAAGTGTATGGTGATGAACCGCATATAATTGCCGGAGAACTGCCATTTCGTAACCTTGGAAGAGTAATAGACTGGTTGAGCCTGGATCAGGTAAATGGACAGATTGAAGGAGGACAAGCTGAAATACTAGGCCTCAACTTTAACTCATGGGATATGGAGGTTGGTGTGTATAATTGTAATCTGCTGGTGATAGACAATTTTAAGAATGAATACATAGTCCCGGTTGAGCTTGAGGTGGAGCAATATGTGGACAACGCTGAACCGGCTACAGTCATTCATGATGGTTTAGTTAGTATTTATCCGAATCCATTTAATGAGCATATCAATATTAAGGTGCAAATGCGAACGCCTGATAAAATCAAAATAGAAATTATTGATATGGAGGGAAGAGTGATAAGAATTCTTGAAAACGGCCATTTGAGCGCCGGAACCCATCTCGTTTCCTGGGATGGTAAAACAACGCAGGGAAATGAAGCTGCACCGGGTATATATGTCTGTAGGTTTAGCAATGAGCAAACGAGCGAATACAAAAGAATTGTAAAACGTTAGCGTTTTCAGGATAACCCTTTTTTATTAACGGCAAATGGTTTTTAGCAGCAGTTTATTTTTACTATACTTTTTTCCTGCTTTTCTGATCATTTATTTTGTATTGCCAACAAAATTTAAAAACATCTTTATTTTGCTGGCCAGTATCCTGTTTTATGCATGGGGTGCTCCCGATTTTATCGTTTTCGTTCTCGGTTCAATAACCATCGATTTTTATCTTGTAAAATGGCTTTATAAAAGCAAAAACCGAAAAAAACTGATACTGACATCTATTTCGGTTTTTATAAATATCGGATTGCTTGCCTATTTCAAATATGCCAATTTTTTTGTTGAAAATATAAATGCGTTTATACTAAGTCTTGGCGTTAACGCCATTAATTGGGTAAAAGTAGCACTGCCAATAGGCATATCATTTTTCACGTTTCAGAAAATAACCTACACTATTGATGTGCACAGAAATGTACACGCACCCTTAAAAAAGCTGACAGATTATGCCATGTACATCCTTATGTTTCCGCAGCTTATTGCGGGGCCTATTGTGCGCTACAATGAAATTGCTGACCAGATTGAAAACAGGAAAAAATTTGAAACTGCGGATAATCGGCTGACAGGTTTCTTCAGGTTTGTTGTCGGTCTTTCTAAAAAAGTATTAATTGCAAATGTGCTTGGCCAACAGGTTGATTTTATCTTTTCATTAAATGAAAACGCGCTAACCACACCCATGGCCTGGATTGGTATTCTGGCCTATGCTTTTCAAATTTATTACGACTTCTCCGGTTATTCGGATATGGCCATCGGAATTGGCCGGATGATTGGTTTTAAATTCCCGGAGAACTTTAACAATCCTTACATCTCACAAAGTATTTCCGAATTCTGGCGCAGATGGCATATCACGCTGGGAGCTTTCATGAAAAACTATTTGTACATCCCGCTCGGCGGAAACCGGGTCAGTGCAGCAAGAATGTATTTTAATTTGTGGCTCGTGTTTGCTATTTCCGGTTTATGGCACGGTGCTGCATGGAATTTCGTGATCTGGGGTATTTATCATGGTTTGTTTCTAGTGATGGACAGGCTATTTTTACTAAAATTTTACGATAGAATCGGTAAAGTGCCCAGTGTGATTATTACCTTTTTTATAACCCTTGTAGGGTGGGTGTTTTTTAGGGCTGAAACCATTAGCCAGGCCAGTTTTTATATTAAAAAAATGTTCACGGCCGATTTCAGGGATTTGGATTATTTTTTGGATCTTAAATTTTATATCATCCTGATCCTGGCTTTTATTTTCGCGTTTATGGCTATTTTTAAAAGAAATGAATTTTGGCAGGAAAAGGTATTATCCACCTTTCAGTCGAACCGGAATATGGTATTCATGACCATCTGGGCCATCTTGTTTTTTATTATCTGTTTGAGTTTTATTACGTCATCGGGTTTTAACCCATTTATATATTTTAGGTTTTAATGAATAAATGGAAGCAAATATCGTTCGTCTTTCTGATCACAGTGATGATCCTTCCAGCCTTGCAGAAAGAGCTTCGTATATTTCAGGTACCTGACTTAAATGGTGACTTTGTGGAATATGAAAAGCCCCGATACTCATGGCAAACTTTTTATGATGGTAGTTTTCAAACAGCATTTGAACAGTACCTTGAACAGCATATCGGTTTTCATAATACCCTCGTGCGACTTAAAAATCAATTGGATTATTCCTTTTTTAAAAAGCCCAATGCGGAAGGCATTGTGATTGGAAAAAACAGTTTTATTTTTGAGTATGATTACATCCGTGAAATAACCGGCCGTGCTTATGTGGGTTATGATTTTATTGATGAAAAACTAAGACGGCTGCAATACGTGCAATCATATTTAAAGGACAATCATAATATAGATTTTGTAGTCGTTTTCATTCCCGGAAAGGCATCATTTTACGAGGAATACATCCCGGATAAATATTTAAGTAATGCAAAGGACTCAACCAATTACAGGGCATATCTGAACCAAATGATGAAAAGGGGAATTAATTTTATCGATTTGAATGAATATTTCCACCATATCAAAGAAAGCGTTGATTATCCTCTTTTTCCAAAATATGGCACGCATTGGAGTATTTACGGCATGAGCAGGGCATCGCATGTGCTGGTTGACAGCATGGAGCAAATGAAAAACAGGAAAATGAATGACTTCAACACCGATAGCCTGTATTTTTCGTCTAATCCTTTAAGAACCGATTATGATGGTGGCAAGGCATTGAATTTAATGGCCAACTTTTCGGATGAAATATACGCGTATCCCGATTATTATTTTGGCCAGGATAGCAATTGTTACAAACCAAAAGTATTAACCATAGGAGATAGTTTTTACTGGAATATTTTCAATGCCGGAATTCCTAAAAATCTATTTGCCAATGAAGCCTTCTGGTATTATAATAATAAAGTATATCCTGACTATTATACCGCACCAAAGTATACTTCAGATATCAACCTGAAAGAAGAAGTTGAACAAATGGATTTTGTGTTTGTAATGGTAACCGAGCGCTTTTTAAATATATTCGACTGGAAACTGATAGATCAATTGTATTAT
>JAZBOW010000368.1:0-4437 GCA_036351335.1 Bacteroidales bacterium
ATTGCCCTGCTGGCAAAGGTAAACCGGCTCAACACAATTGATCTAAAAATCAATTGGATGATCGCTGCTTTTTTAATATCTTCGTTCTCATTGCGGAACTACGTTTAGCTCCCTGTTTTGCTTAATAAGAAAAATGACACTCGAAGAATTAGGATATAATAATAAGTTAGAAGACTCTAGAAAGGCACAAGGCCTTGAGTCCTTTATTATTGGTCGGGTTATCTTAAAACATAGAGATCGTTATATTGTAAGAACTGAATCAAGCGAATTCGACTGTGAACTTATTGGAAGTTTAAGATTCTCAGTTACTGATAAGGGCGAATTACCTTTCGTTGGAGATTGGGTCGCAATTTCTGAGTATGATGAAGACAAAGCTCTGATTCATGCTGTACTTCAGAGGAATTCAATTTTGGAAAGAAAAGCAATTGGAAAATTGGGGCAAACTCAAATTATTGCTACAAATATTGACGTTGGGATTATTATTCAATCTGTAAATAGAGATTTCAGTATCAATCGACTTGAGCGATACTTAACTATTTGCAATGCCTGCAAAATTGACCCTATTATAGTTCTTAGTAAAATTGACTTAATTGAAGAGTCGGAATTAGAAGAACTGTTAACCCAAGTAAGAAAAAGAATAAAAAACGTCGCAATAATTGCGATTAGCAACCAAACTCATTTGGGAATTGAGGAAATTAAATCAAAATTATCGAAAGGAAAAACATATTGCTTACTGGGATCTTCCGGTGTTGGTAAGTCCACACTAATCAATACAATAGTTGGAGGTAAATTGATAAAAACAGGTGCGATAAGTGAAAGCATAGATAGAGGGAAGCACGTTACGACTCATAGAGAATTAATAGTTTTTGAAAACGGTGTTCTAATCGACAATCCAGGAATGAGAGAAGTTGGCATAACTGATGATTCTGATGGATTTGAAATGACTTTTGAGGAAATATTAAATTTTTCTAAAAATTGCAAGTATAATGACTGCACACACACTAATGAAGATGGATGTGCAGTATTGACTGCTTTAGAAAATAATGACTTGAACCCTGAATCATATGAGAATTTCCTCAAGATGGAAAAAGAGCGAATACATTTCGAGTCAAATGCTCAGGATAGAAAAAAGAAAGGTAAAGACTTAGGGAAATTGATAAAGAATATGAAAAAGAATAATAATAAATACTAAGCACAACAAACCCATAAGCATTAGCGCCCTGCGTGACGCTGCTGCTCATAGCCAGAACCGTTATCACCAATTTAAAGAAAAAGACCTACAATAAATGAATCATATAAACCCCCTCTCGTCTGCATTTGTAATGCAGATGTCTACAAGCATCCACGTCAAACAAAAAGGATGATGAAAGACTTCATATTTATTTAAATGGAAAAAAGAAATAAAGTATTTATAGCAACAAGTATCGATGGATATATAGCTGACAGCAACGGTGGGATTGATTGGCTAAATTCAGTACCTAACCCTGATAATATTGACATGGGCTACGGCGAATTTATGGCTCAAACAGATGCTTTGGTAATGGGAAGGAAAACATTTGAAACTGTTTTAAGTTTTGGTATTGACTGGCCGTATCATACACCTGTTTTTGTGCTAAGCAACACCTTAACCCACATACCCGAAAAAATTAAAAACAAGGCATTTCTTGTAAGGGGAGAAATAAAGACGGTTTTGGCAGAAATACATAAGAAAGGGTACCACCGGCTTTATATTGATGGCGGAAAAGCAATACAGGGTTTTTTAAATGAAGATTTAATTGACGAAATGGTAATTACTATTGTTCCGATCCTTTTGGGAAGCGGTGTGCCTTTGTTTTCCGACTTACCCGATAAACTTGAGTTTGAGTGTGTACACTCACGCATATTTTTGGGAAAAATCGTACAGAATCATTTTAAAAGATCAAAATAAAATCTTCCCTTCGAGTCTGAGTTTGCCATCATCCTTGTCAACAACAAGGTAGTTGAGGGGGTTGCTTTCGTTTACAATTGATTCCTGCCGCATATCAGCTTTGTTTTTAATTCATTTTTTAGTTATATTTGAAAGGTGCATATATAACTGAGGTTATGGGCAGGCACAACAAAAAATGAAGAAAGGAAAAGTAAAAATGAAAAGCGTTAAAAACAAATTTTACAAAACTTCAAATGCCCTTATTTTTGGCCTTTTAGCGTTATTAGGATTTGCATCATCGTGTGAGAAAGAACCAAAAGCTGAATATGGGACACCGTCAGCAAAATTTATTGTAAACGGAAATGTAAATGCAAAAGAGTCAAACACGCCGATTGAAAACATCAGGGTGATTATGAATAGAGACACTTCTTTTACAGATGGCGAAGGTCACTATCAGGTCATTGAGGATTTTAGCTTTCCAACCAACCAAACTTTTCAAATTAATTTTCAAGACACTGATGGCGCAGTAAATGGAGAATACCAGAACTTAGATACCATTGTTGAATTTGTAAATCCACAATTTGTTAACGGTGATGGTAACTGGTACGCAGGAGAAACATCAACAGAGTTGAATGTAAAATTGGATAAAAAATAATGGGCGTTTCTAAAATTCCAATAAAGAAACGCATTGGCCTGCACCTGCACAGTAGATATAAAAAGAACGAAGCGAAACTCCATCCGTTGAATTACATTTTCTGGGAATGCACCTTACGTTGCAACCTGAATTGCCTTCATTGCGGAAGTGATTGTAAAAAAGATGCTTTTGTAAAAGATATGCCCACCACTGATTTTTTAAAAGCCATTGACCAACTTTCAGGAGCAGTTAACCCAAATGAAACAATGATCGTTTTTACAGGAGGCGAAGCCTTGTTAAGAAAAGATATTGAATCGGCTGGTGTTGAATTATACAAAAGAGGTTTTCCGTGGGGAATTGTAACCAATGGAATGCTTTTAACTGAAACACGATTGAATAGTTTGCTGGATTCAGGATTAAGAGCAGTTACCGTCAGTTTAGATGGATTGGAAGCTTCGCATAATTGGTTAAGAAATAACAATAAAAGTTACGAAAATGTTATTTCCGCCATAAAGCTATTACCAAAAACCCGGGATCTGAAATATGACGTGGTCACATGTGTCCATCAGAAAAATTATAACGAACTCGATAAAATCCGTGATTTATTAATAAACATGGAAATTAAAGAATGGAGAGTTTTTACAGTATTCCCGGTTGGCAGGGCCAAAGTAAATGATCTTTTACAATTACCACCCGTTGAATTTAAGGGGCTTTTTGAGTTTATTAAACAAACCCGAAAAGAAAAGAAAATCAACTTAAATTATGGTTGTGAAGGTTTTTTAGGGAATTATGAAAATGAAGTCAGGGATAATTTTTTCTTTTGCCGTGCCGGGATCAATATAGCCTCCGTTTTAGCCGACGGATCGATTTCAGCATGCCCGAGTTTGCGGGATAATTTTATACAAGGCAACATTTATAAAGATAATTTTGCATCAGTCTGGGAAAATAAATACGAGAAGTTGAGAGATAGAAGCTGGACAAAAACAGGCATTTGTGAAACTTGTAAATATTACGATCATTGCGAAGGCAACGGACTGCATTTGAGAGACGAAAAAACAGGAGAATTATTATTTTGTCATTTAAAGCGAATAGAAGAAGGAGAATAATTAAGGGCTCGATGCAGATAGCATTAATGTTTTTTTTGATTAAATTTGGGATGCGCATTCGCTAACCAAATGAGCGAAAATTAAAAGAAATAATTATGAATTTAAAAAAGGTCTTAATCAGTTTTGTTATTGGATTTGCGGTAACCCTTCTTGTAAGTGGCTTAGTGACATATCTTTATAGCTTAGGCTTCCATGAAACGGCAAAAATCGACTGGGAATCATCATTCCAATTAGCCATAATATTTGGGATTGTATTTCCTGTTATGGAAGCAAGAAAAGGAAAACCTAAAGATAAATAAAAAGGAAGCAAGAAAAACGAAACCCACTCTCGTCCGCATTTGAAAAGAAGATGTTGTAAAGCATCCTCATCAAAGATGAGGACGATTTGGGGTTCCTACCGATGAGGTAATGATGATCGTGAAAGACATCTGCGAAATTGCAAGCAAATATCACGAAGCCAGTTTTTTTTAATTTGTAAGCATTTACTTTCGTTTGCAATTGTATACTTTCTGATCGCATTGTAGTTACGAAGCGTTAATTTAAAAATTGCTTAAATTTGGTTATTAAGTATATTTGTTAGCTACCCCTCAATAAATTTCTCAGGATCTATTTCTTTAATAATCAGATTTTTAAGAAACGAACCGATTTCGTATTGAAATCCTTTCAAATATGGGTGCTAAAAACTTTTTATTTTTAGCCCATGGAAATAAGCAGATCGGGCATGAACTGGCCGAATAAATACCTGTTTACCTACAATTAGATTTTACGAATTTTAAATGACCCTTAAGAAG
>JAZBOW010000369.1:0-6506 GCA_036351335.1 Bacteroidales bacterium
GAATACAACGCCATGACATTAAATCGTTATAAAGCTTCCTCTAAATCAGCTATTCCCACGGGTAAAGTAAACATTGAGGTAGAGACCAAATATGATACAAAAGAGCGTTTGGCTCCTGCAACGATTACTTTAAAAGTGAATGGAAAAGAAGTAGGACAAGTGCGTATGGAACGTTCTGTACCTGGTGGGCATACGGCATCTGAAACCTTTGATGTTGGAGTAGACTTTGGTTCGCCTGTGGCGCTGGATTACTTTGATAGAGCGCCATTTAGGTTTAACGGTAAGATTGAGAAGATTCATATTAAATATATCGATTAGAAAATATTTGAACCTTATAAAGGATAAACTATGAAAACACTAAAAAACATTATACTCCTTGCTTTTGCTTTGTTACTGATGGCAAGTGCATTTGCACAGGAGTCTCAACCTAAATATGCCGCTGATGTACCAGAATTTTTACTTACGCCAGATAAGGTAGAAACTGAACTTTTAGGAGACCTCGAATTTTTCGATGGTATGCCCAGTGAAGTTACGGTTCAGAAAAGCTTTGACTTTCTCGACCTGGCGCGAGGCGTAGAAACATTTCTGAATGGAATGCCGGCTGCTTCCATCTATGCCATGCTGGAGGGCCTGAAAGAAGCGGGCTTGAAACCGGGAGACCTCGGGCTTTTCGGAGAATTGATGGATGCCCGCACCTTATTCTTGACAGCACAATCAACGACACCGTATGCCTTTGTAGAGGTTGACTTAAAAAATGGACCGATTGTAGTAGAGATACCCGGGCCAGTACTGGGCTCGCTTGACGATGCATTTTTCCGCTTCGTCAGTGATGTGGGCCTCACTGGACCCGATCAAGGCAAGGGTGGTAAATATCTATTTATAGGGCCCGACTTCGAGGGGGATATCCCCGAAGGCTACTTTGTGGCAAAATCCACAACCTACCGTCACTGGCTTTTCATGCGTGTTTTTGTGAAAGACGGCGATTTGGAGGGATCTACAAAAGAGCTAAAAGAAGGTTTTCGTTGCTATCCATTGGCGAAAGCAAACAAGCCACCAAAACAAAAAGTCTTAGACCTCTCGGGCAAACAATTTAATACCATTCATGCCAACGAGGATCACTTTTATGAAGAGCTGAACGCGGTGATACAATATGAACCTGCCGATGCATTTAATCCGGAACTGGTAGGACTCTTTGCCTCAATCGGCATTAAAAAAGGAGAACCCTTTGCGCCGGATGCCCGCATGCAAAAAATCCTAAAGGATGCGGCTGCCATCGGAAATGCTACAGCGCGCTCCCTTGTTTTCCGGCCCCGCGATCCTTCTGTTTATTTCTATCCAGACCGTCAGTGGTACACATCCTTTGCCGGTGGCCATGATTTCATGGACGAAGGTGAAATGAACATTGATGGTCGTGCTATTTTTCACTATGTCGCTACCGGTATTACGCCAGCCATGTCGATGCCCAAAGTAGGAACAGGATCGGCCTATGCTTTTACGCCCCACGATGCAGACGGCAACTACCTTGATGGCGGCAAAACATATAAAGTAACCCTTCCTGCACCCATCCCCGTGAACAACTTCTGGTCATTCATGGTCTATTCCGGTCAACATCGCTCCATGCTGGAGACCGATCAAAAAGAAGCCGGTTTGGACAGCAACAGTCCGACCATTAAACAAAACGATGATGAATCTTATACGGTTTGGTTCGGTCCAAAGGCACCGAAAGGGTATGAAGACAATTGGATTCAGACTATGCCAGGTAAAAGCTACAATGTCCTACTGCGCCTTTATGGCCCACTGGAACCGTGGTTCGATAAAACCTGGAAACCCGGTGATTTTGAATTAGTGGAATAGAGAAGGCATGAGGAATATTCAAGTGCAGATATTACTGCCAAAAAAGCATTTTTAGTGGAAAAATAAATCATAACACAAACATAAAAATATGAAAACTATTAGCAAAAATTTATTAATAATAAACATTAAAATTTAAACTATGAAACAGTACCTATTGATTACAGCAGCACTATTCATGGCGTCATTTACGTATTCACAGACAGATAGCCAGGAAGTTGAATTGATTCAGCAATTATTCGGGATGGAAAAACAAGCTATTATAACTAATTTTGTCACCCCATCAGAAAGTCAAAAAGATGCTTTTTGGAAAAATTACCACGATTATGAAATACAGCGAAAAGAACTTGGGAAACAGCGAATTGAACTGTTGATGGAGTACGCTGATCAATACCTTAAAATGACTGCTGAACAGGCAGATAAATGGAATAAAAAGGCCATTGATCTCCAGAAAAAAACAGATGCCCTAATTGTTACCTATCATGGTAAGATTAAAAAGGAAGCAGACGGAATTGTGGCTACCCAGTTTTACCAGATAGAGTATTATATTCTTACAGTAATAAGGATGGAGATCTTAGATGAAATCCCATTTGTTAAAAAACCTGTATTGGAAGACGACGAATCAGATGAATAATTTAATACCGTTGAAATAGTCAAGGCTTTTAAATATAATGGCGAATAGAATCTATTCTATTGCCAATTGAGTATGTACAGGTTTGAAATTTGAGTTCGCTAATATTGGATGAAAGCTGGACTTTTCCTAAGCCGAAGCCAGTAAAATAAATTGCATGTGCATAAAAAAATCGAAATAAATGTATTAACCAAATAGGAGGAAATAAAAAATTATAGAGAATGAGTGTTAAATGGAGATATTAGAGTGAAAACAAAGTATAATATATACATCCTTATTTTTATTGCTTTAAGCATTCTTGCGGAATCGGGCAAGGCACAGGAGCTATCGCCACGTGCATACTGGCCAGCACCCAAAGGAACTATGGTAGCTTTTATTGGATACCAATACTCTTTCGGTGACATACTCACTGATCCCTCACTGCCTCTTACGGGATTGGATTCGCAAATGCATGTGGGATTTCTCGGCTATCTACAAACGTTTAGTTTATTTAACAGAACAGCAAACTTAATAATTGAACTGCCTTATGCGTGGGTAACAACAACCGGGATTATTGTAAGTTCCTCCGGAGGAACACCGAATAAGCGTGATATTTCCGGAATTGCAGATATTGGTATCACTTTTTCAATTAATCTGATTGGTGCACCCACTATGGGCATAAATGAATTTCAGGAACTAAGGAACAATCCGCGACAAATCCTTGGTGTGAGTTTGAAGATACTGGCTCCTACAGGTGCTTATGAGGAGGATAAACTAATTAACATTAGTTCTAACAGATGGGCGTTTAAGCCAAAACTTGGTTACATGATTCCACTCGCACAAAAGTGGCTGCTTGAACTGGAGTGTGGAGTGTGGATTTTTGGTCACAATAATGAGTTCCTTGGCAAGACTAGGAAACAGAATCCGATATTTGCTGCTGAACTTCATTTAGTTCGAAGATTTACACCCGGATTTTGGGCTGCTATCGATTTAAACTTTTTTGGAGGGGGGCGCACCAATCTGATAGATGAAGATCTACAACGGAATTCAAGGATTGGGTGCACTATAGCTTATCCATTTGCCGGTCGTCACTCACTCAAGGGTGGCTTCAGTATGGGAGTGATAACTGAGTATGGTGATGATTTTAAATCGTTTACTTTGGGCTACAATATACTTTTGAATTAAAACTATTTATAAATCTAATAAGTGAAAAATATTTCGAACAAATAATTAAAGAGAAAATATAAAATGAAACACCTTAGCTATATTATAGATAGAAAAATAAATCAAAAAATACAACTGTTTACTGCAATAGTGTTGTCTGTTTTAATGTTGAGTTGTACACAGCAACCAGCAAAAAATCAGCAGCCCATCACTTCCTTATCAAAAGAGATAAAGGAAATTCATGGCGGTATTTTAGAAGGGTATTTATCAGAAGATGAAATTCCTAACAGTTTAAAGTTAGTACCTCCACCACCGGAGGAAGGTTCAGCGGCTTTTCAATTGGATCAGGAAATGGCGGCCATGTATGTTGCTTTGGATGATGAAGCCCGGAAAAAACAAGCCACTCGGGATGCCGTATTGTCTTTTCCCGAAGCTACCGAAGCTTTTAATATTGTATTGGATGTAAAAATATCAGAAGAAACCACACCTCATTTGTACATGATACTACGCCGGACTTTAGCCGATGCCGGCTTATCAACCTACGCTGCAAAAAATCATTATCAACGTGAACGACCGTTTATGGTAAATAATACACCTATTTGCACCCCTGATGAAGAAGCGGCTTTACGTAAAGATGGTTCTTATCCTTCGGGGCATACAGCTATTGGCTGGGCCTGGGCATTAATTTTAGCTGAGGTATTTCCTGAACAAGCTGATGTAATTCTGGAAAGAGGCTTACAGTTTGGCATAAGCCGTAATGTATGCAATGTGCATTGGCACAGCGATGTAGTTTACGGAAGAATGATGGGGGCAACAGCAGTAGCCATGTTGCATGGAAATACTGATTTTATGATTGATTTAGCAGCCGCAAAAGAAGAAATTAAAGCATTGGAAAAATTAAATTAATAATCTTATTAAAATGAAAACATAGAAGGCTTCTAAGGCAGTGAAACTCTAGTAATGGTATTTGAATAGAAACTGAACTGTGTGAGGCTTATGATCGAAAAGGCTATTAAGAACTAACTATGAGAAGATATCTAATTATATCAACATTTATTTTAATTTGCCTAGGTTATACATTTGCTCAGGCACAGTCTGATTCAACCAAAAAGGATAAACACAGCTCAAAAAATTGTGAGCCCCAGGCAATCGGTGACCTGTTTCGAAAAAAGGGGAAGCCACCAAAACCTCCTAGAAAAACAAGCATCCTGGTACTGCCCAATGTCAGCTCGAATCCTACAAATGGATTTTTACTTGGCATAGGTGGAAGCATTGGATGGTATATGGGTCCTAAGGAAAGTACCAAAGTGTCAACTGCACCGTTTACAGCAGCCGTTACTTCTAAGCAGCAATTGATCACTTATGTTAAACCCAACATCTATACTAAGGGAAATAAGTATTTCCTGCAAGGTGATATCAGGTTCTATATTTACAGTCAACCTACTTACGGACTGGGAACGAATGCACCAGATACGATTAATATTCCAGATGAAATGAGCTGGATGGGTCAAGGGACAAATAGCGAAAGTGTACTCTTTCCTATGGAATATAATTACGTGAGATTTCATGGAATTGCAAACAAAAGGATCATTAAAAACCTTTTTGCCGGAATAGGGCTTCACCTGGATTACTTTTATGCCATTAATGATGAATATTATCGCCCAACAACTGACTCCATACCTGAATTGGAAACCCCTCACCATTATTATTCTGAATTAAATAATTTTAGTACCGAAGATTATATGCTGAGTGGAATAAGTCTGAATGTTCTTTATGATTCACGCGATAACCAGATTAACCCTTACGAAGGGATTTATGCAAACATGAACTACCGCATAAACCCGACTTTTCTGGGTAGTGATCAAAACTCCACTGCTTTATGGCTGGAATTCCGAACCTATGTTGGATTGTCAAAAAGAATGCCAAGGCATCTTATTGCGTTTTGGGCTTTCTCTAACTTAACGCTAACAGGAAAAATGCCTTACCTAACTTTGCCTTCGTTGGGAGAAGATCAAAGAGCCAGATCTGGCAGGGGGTATACAAATGGCAGGTTCAGGGGTATGGACATTGTTTATACAGAGATTGAATATCGCTTCCCAATTTCTCAATGTACACAGATACTTGGTGGTGTTGTGTTTGTAAATGCAACCACCACTTCAAATTCACAAACTGGGATAAACTTATTTCAATATGTCCGTCCTGCAGTTGGATTTGGTATAAGGGTTATGGTGAATAAACATTTCAGAACAAACATCAATCTAGATTTTGCTATTGGAAAGGAATCAAAAGGATTCTATTTTTCCGGGCAGGAGACTTTTTAAAAATGGAAATTTTTATTATTAATACTTAAAACAAATATCATGAAAAAGAAAAACACTTATTTACAATTTTTTGGATTAATTCTATTAGCTCTTATGTTCATCCTACAAACAGGATGTAATAAAGATGAAAATAACAATCCTGAAACGGGAACCGCAGAATTAAACGTTAGTTTAAAAAGTTCGTTTATTCCAAGGTCAGATTATGAATCGGTTAATATTGACATTAAAAAAGTAAGTATTCATACTTCTACAGATTCGACAGCAACTTCTGGTTGGTTTGATCTTATGGCCAATGCGGGCATTTACGATTTGCTGGATTTCGAAAATGGTAATGATACAATTATTGCATTAGATACTTTACTTCAGGTTCAAACCGTATCTCAAATCAGGTTGATATTGGGTAATAATAATACCATTGTTGAATCAGGCGAAACCTACGATCTGGAAACACCAAGTGCACAAACTTCAGGTATAAAAATTCAAATACATGCTTTGCTGCAGCCCAATAAAGCGTACAAAGTTGTTTTGAATTTTGACACAGACAATTCAATTGTAAAAAC
>JAZBOW010000370.1:0-32274 GCA_036351335.1 Bacteroidales bacterium
TAGGTTAACATAGAATATATTTTCGCAATTCCTTTCCTGAAGTCATATTTCTTAACTTTGTAAATCCGCCTGCATATAATTTCATAAGGACAATTGATGTATTTAAAAGATTATTCTTCACGAAAATACATGGTCATGGGGGTGTTCATCCTGGTGGCACTCACTTATATTATCCGTTTGTTTTATTTGCAGGTTATCGACAACCAATACAAGCTTTCTGCCGAGAATATCGTGTTGCGCTACGAAAAACAATATCCGGCCCGCGGAAATATCTACGACAGAAACGGTAACCTGCTGGTATACAATGAAGCATTGTACGACTTGATGGTGATTCCTGGCCAGGTGAAGAATATTGATACGGCTGCTTTTTGCGAATTGATGCAAATAGATCGCTCTGAGTTTGAAACATCATTGAATCGTGCAAAAAAGTATTCCTATTACAAGCCATCCGTATTTATTAAACAGATTTCAAAAGAGGACTTTGGCGTCATACAGGAAAAGTTGTATCAATTTTCAGGTTTTTATCCCTCCACACGAACCTTAAGAAGGTATCCCTTTCCTATTGCCGCGCATCTTTTAGGAAATGTTGGCGAAGTGAGCCAATATGAAATTGACAAAGATGCCTATTACCAGTCAGGTGACTATATAGGAAAGTCGGGCATTGAAAAATATTATGAGCATGAATTACGCGGTATAAAAGGTATGAAAGTGCTGGAAGTGGATGTGCATAACCGTATCAAAGGCAGTTACCAGGATGGTAAATATGACACTTTGGCTTCACCGGGCAAGGATCTGGTTTTATCCCTTGATGCCGGTTTACAATTGTATGGTGAGCAACTCATGCAAAATAAAAAAGGGAGTATTGTTGCCATTGATCCTAAAACTGGGGAAATTTTAGCGCTTGTTAGCAGTCCGGGCTTTGATCCCAATATGCTGGTAGGCCGTGAGCGTTCTGATAATTTTGAATTGCTGCTGAGCGATACATTAAAACCGCTGCTAAACAGAGCCGTAATGGGTACCTATCCGCCCGGTTCTACCTTTAAAATGATCAATGCACTGGTGGCTTTGCAGGAAGGGGCTGTAACGCCCAATACAAGTTTTACATGCCAGGGAAAAAGCTCCAGGCCTATCAGGTGCACACACGACCATAAATCGCCATTACAACTGGAGCATGCCATCCAGGAATCATGCAACCCTTATTTCTGGAATACATTTAAAAGCATCTTAAACGCGCCAAAATACAATGATCCGAAAAAAGGATATGAACAATGGTACCAAAGCATCAGAAGTTTCGGATTTGGCGAAAAATTCAATACAGATATCCCATTCGAAGTAAGCGGCAATATTCCCACAGTTGCGTATTATGACAAAGTATATAACGGAAGCTGGAATGCTCTGACCGTTAGGTCTTTGAGTATCGGGCAGGGGGAAATTCTAGTAACCCCTATCCAACTCGCTAATCTGGTTGCGATTATTGCCAATAAAGGTACATATTACGCACCCCATTTTTTAAAGAAAATTGAAGGTGCAGGATTTGACAGCACGGTCTTTAGACAAAAGTTTGTCACAAAAGTAGATGCGAAGCATTATGACTTTGTTACAGGTGCCATGTTACAGGTATTTGAAGGCGATCACGGTACGGCGCGTTATTATAAAATGGACAGCATTCAGCAATGCGGAAAGACAGGAACCGTGCAGAATCCGCATGGGGAAGACCATTCCATGTTTATTGCATTTGCACCGCTCGAAAACCCAAAAATTGCCATTGCGGTTATCGTGGAAAATTCGGGCTACGGGTCGACATGGGCAGCGCCCATTGCAAGTTTGCTTATGGAGAAATATTTAACTGGAAGCGTGAAGAGGTTAAGGTATGAAAAGAAGATGCTGGAAGGCGATTTAATACACGGAACAAAAGATTAAATAGTGAGAAACAGGGACAGTATTATCGGTAATGTGGATTGGGTTATAGTTTTACTCTATTTTATACTCGTGTTTATTGGCTGGCTGAGTATTTATACTTCTTCAGGAGGTGACGAAGTGGGAAGTATTTTCGATTTGTCAGCTCGCTATGGAAAACAATTATTGTGGATTGGGTTATCGGTAATGCTGATTATAGTGGTGCTGCTAATCGATGCTAAATTCTTTTCCACATTTGCTTTCCTTTTTTATGCAGCCATGATCGTTATTCTGGTCGCTGTGTTGTTTTTTGGCAAAACTGTGGCCGGGTCGAAATCATGGTTTGAAATTGGCAACTTTGCCATTCAGCCCGCCGAATTTGCCAAATTTACCACTGCATTAGCATTGGCTAAATATCTGAGCATGCTAAATGTAGACATGAGGAATTTAAGAACGCCGGTTATTTCTATTCTTTTGATGGTGCTACCTGCTTTGTTGATACTTTTCCAGAATGATACAGGCTCGGCATTGGTTTATGCTGCTTTTGCCATTGTGTTGTTTCGCGAAGGTTTTTCAGGTATTATCCTCATTTTTGGTGTCGCGATGGCACTACTTTTCATCCTTACACTATTGTTTGGGGAAATATATATTATAGCTTCGTTACTCGTGCTTTTTGCGATCATTCTCTTCTTTTTTAAAAAATCGAGGAAACAATATAAATCGTTTATTACCGTGTTTCTAATGTCGGCGGTATTCATTTTTAGTGTGAATTACGCTTTTCAGCATGTGCTGGAACCCCACCAGAAAAAGCGAATCAATGTGTTGCTGGGTATTGAACAGGACTTAAGAGGTGCCGGTTACAATGTAAATCAATCTAAAATTGCAATTGGCTCCGGTGGATTAGCCGGAAAAGGTTTCAGGCAAGGGATGTTAACCCGCAATCAGTTTGTTCCCGAACAAAGCACCGATTTTATATTTTGTACTGTTGGCGAAGAATGGGGATTTATGGGTACACTCACCGTTGTTCTGTTGTTCTTATCATTGCTTCTCAGAATTATTTATATGGCAGAGCGGCAGCGATCGCGATTTAGCAGGATATATGGATATGGCGTGGCCTCGGTGTTGTTTTTTCATTTCGCGGTAAATATCGGTATGACAATTGGACTGGCGCCGGTAGTAGGTATTCCATTGCCTTTCTTTAGTTATGGTGGATCTTCTTTGTGGGCGTTTACTATTTTGCTTTTCATTTTTGTAAAACAGGATGCCGACCGGCTGAAGGAATTATAAACATAAAAAAGGGAATCAATTTTTGATTCCCTTTCTAATCGTACCTAGTTGGCTATTATTTTTGAACTTTTACATCGAAGGTGATGTAGGTTTCGTTGTATGGATTATGTTCGATTTCAGTATTTGTTACTTTCATAATACCTTTCATCCCTGCTTCTGTTTCAAAGGCAACGAAGTCTCCAACATCTATACCACGCACTTTAATTGCTGTTCCAATATCTCCAACAGCATCATTAATACTATTATAATCAAGATTATCCCAATCTACATTGTCAACTTTCTTGAAATATGTTAAATTCTTATTTTCAGTTACATAGTCATAAGGAGGATTAAATCCTGGTGTTTCAGCCCACATTTGATGCAGATTTGCTGAGTTTGGCGACTGAAATGATAATTCTTCATTTGTTCTGAAAACTGAATGATGCGTGAATACGATATCCATATATGCAGCCGTATCAGCATTAGCTGATTGGTTCAGTGTATAACGTTGATTCATTGTTGAAGAGTAGAAACTTAAGTTTGTGCCTGCAGATATCGGGCCATTTGCCTGGGCTTGTAAAATAACATCTGTATAGGTCGCCATTCCTGATTCGACAAGTATATACTTATTTAAGACAGTACTCACCTGGTCACTTGTAATACCGACAAATGTTAATTCAATTACAGTTCCAGCGGGAATAACATCCGTAACTTCAATTTGTACATTGAAATTATAAGTATTTACTCCACTAGCGAAAGTGGTATCATGAATAATCTGTGATGAACTGCCTGCTTTATATGAAATCTTTGCAGATAAAAGTGGATTAGCACTCCACTTAATTGCATAATCAAGAAATTCGCCAACATTAACTTTTAATGTGTCGTCTGCTGGTGTTACAGTTATTGTTGGTGCTAGCACCGGATCTTCATCTTCGGAACAAGATGAAATGATGAAAATGCTTAATGTTAAAGCAATGAGTAATAAGCTTAATCTTTTCATAGGATTAAATGTTTAGAGATTTATTGATTTATTATTTTCTTTTTTCTTAAAGTTGTTAAACCCTAAGAAAAAACTATGCCAAGAAGGATGGATTCCTAATAAAATATAGACCTATTGTCTTTAATATCCGAGGCTTCTTCTATGGCTCTGTATGGGAAATCCTGACTTACGCGTTGTGTAAACGAATTTTGCAGCGTCGTTCTATTTTGAGTGTAATTTTCTTTCTCAGGAGCTTCCATCAGTTTGTTCAGTTTTACTACAAAAGCAGCCCCATTTCCAATAATAGGTGCACTAACTTCAGTTTCATTCATACCAAATACGGTACCTATAACTTTGTTTTCAGCACCAAAACCCTGGATATTTCTTGATGAAAAAGTAAGGGAACTGACTTCAACTTTATCAAGATTTAAGTCTTGCGATAATTTATCAATATCATTATCAAATCCCTGCATCTTTTCGGCAAGCATTTTACCTTTTACTTCGTTGGTTACAAATACGGTAAGCCGGTCTTTAATATCTTCAAGTTCAGGGAATCCTTTTTCAGTTTTAGATTTTAATGCAGCAACCACAAACATTCCTTCCAAATCGAAAACAGGTGACACATCACCTACTTCGGTGTCTTCATTAAATGCCCAGTGAACTATTTGTCTGGGGTTTTGAAGTCCTGAAATAAAATTGCTCATTTTCTGCAAATTATTGGCAGTCTTTTTTGTCAGCCCTTCTTCAGTTACTGCATCATTAAAAGCTTCAAGGGTTTTATTTTCAGAAGCCAGTTTGGATGCCTGTGAGAATGTTTTCTGGTAGGTTTCGTTACTTTCAATAATCTCACGATTGATAATCGCCACTTTAACTTTCTTTACATCTTCTTTTTTGCCCGTGGTTTTAATAACATGGTATCCGAAAGGTGTTTCAACCATGGAAATATCGCCAACCTTTGAATTGACAACCGCCTGGTTAAAGGCATATACCATTTGTCCGTCAGCAAACCAACCGAGGTCGCCAGAGTTTTGCGCAACAGAGCCATCATCAGAATATTCCATGGCAAGTTTGGTTAAATCCTTATCCGACTTTTTAACTACACTGAAAAGGCTGTCAGCCAATTCTTCAGCTTCTTTTTTGCTTCTGTTAATTTCAGGATTGGCACGCATGGCACCTGCATAGGCTATTAAAATGTGGGTGGCTTTTAATGAATCAGGCCTGTAGCTTACATCTACCAAACGCGCTGTGCTAAATATATAATTGTCGAGGTAAGGCTCGGTAACGGTACCTATTTCACTATTGAACATGACGGAATCAATCTGCACCGGCAACTCACCTTGTGCTTTCCAAGTACTGTCAACAGGAGTGTCTGATGCAGACTTAACAAAACGGGCTACATTATTGGTCGTTTTAAATTCCTGATACACCTGCTCAATGTTTTTTCGAGCGGATTCCATATCCTTCATGGAAGGTCTGATTTCGAATGTTACATATTCAATTTCCCGGGTAGCTTCCTGCTCATAGCGCTCTTTGTTTTTATCGTAGTATTTCTGGTAGTCAGCATCTGTAATTGTAACCAGACTGTCGGCTAAATCGGCATATTTGTTGGCTACAAATACGATAGCCGCATTGTTATTATCTTCGGCGTAGGCCATTTTAGCAAGCGCTTCAGGTACATAATATCCATTGCTAATCAATGCTTTATACTTGGTACTTAAATGATCGTTTCTGATATACTCTTCAAAAGCTATCCACTGTTGTTTGGCATCAGCCGGAAGGTTATCCAAATTTCTCAGATAATCAACGATCAGGCTACGGTTGTATTGTCCGGTTGCCGGGTCGGCAAAATATTGTTTAATCAGTGGATGTGGGTTAGGACCCTGAACCAGATCAAAAAGCTCGTCGGTTGTAACCGTTAATCCAAGCTCTTCGTATTCTTTATCCATCAGGATTTCCTTAACCATCTGATTCCATGTATCTTCTTTTACCCTGTAAATCTCATCAGTGGTTAAACGTTCTTTGTTTTGTTGTTGTTTGGTGTTCTGAATAAACTGATCCACTTTTTGATTAAAGTCCATAATCGTTATATCCTCACCTGCAACGTTTCCTACATTTACTTCGCGCGAGCCTCCGCCTCCTTTGGCAAAGTCGCCTAATACAAATGCTGCAAGAGCAACACCGATAATAATGATCAGAAATGTTGAATGCTTTCTAATGTTTCCAATAACAGCCATTTATCCTTAAAATTTAAATTTTGAGGTGCAAATGTACAAATGTAAATGGAAGTATTGAAAAAAAATATCATTATTATTTACTATCAGCAAGTTAAGGCTTGAATGAACCTCAATTTCAGGTGCGATTTTGTAAATATGCTATTATTCAATAATTTCCAGCTTCACTTCATCAATCCTATTTCCGGATGATTTAAGGATGGTGAATAAAAAAGGTGCGATTTTTATTTCTTCATTTATAAGCGGAATGCTTTCGTGGTGTTGAATGATAAAGCCGGCTAATGTTTCATATTCATCAGAAACTTCAATATCCAGGTCGTATTTTTCATTCAGATAATCTACTTCCAGCCTAGTTGAGAAAATAAATTCTTTTGGTGAAAGTTGCTTTTCAACAGTTTCTTCCTTGTCATGCTCATCTTCAATTTCGCCAAAAATTTCTTCAATAATATCTTCGAGTGTAACCATTCCGGAGGTGCCACCAAACTCATCCAACACGATTACCACGGATTTGTGCTCTCTGATCATCTCGTTCAGTAACTCACTGGCATTGCTGGTTTCAGGATATACATCGATTTTTCTGATCACATCGCTTAATTTTTTAGGATTTGTAAACAGATCGTATGAATGCACATAGCCTACCAGATTGTCGATGGTGTCTTTATAGATCATTATTTTTGAGTGCCCGGTTTCACTAAAAAGGTCACGTAGGGTGTCAATATCTTCATCAATTTCCACAGCTTCAATCTCTGTTCGGGGCACCATACATTCCCTCAGCTTTACGTGTTTAAATTCTATGGCATTTTGAATCATCTGGATTTCCTGCTCAATTTCTTCCGGCTGCTCCAACGATGGGCTATACTCTTTTACATATTCTTCAAGGTCGATCATGGTAAAATTGTAGTTGCCGGTAGTCAGTTGAATACGAAAAATCTTTCTCAGAATAAATTCGGCAAGGCCGATAAATAAAAAAATAACAGGATAAAAAACAAAATAGAACAACCATACTGGAATGGCAAAAAATTTTAAAATGGCATTTGGGTTTATGCGGAACAATATTTTGGGAATAAATTCTGCAGTAATTAAAATAATCAATGTAGAAACAATGGTTTGTACAATCAGAATGATAAATTCTGAGTTGTAAGCAATAGGGAGTGACCTGATAATAAGAGGTTCCAGCAGGTTGGCCATAGCAATACCGTAAATTACCAATGCGATATTGTTGCCCAAAAGCAAGGCGCCGATAAAACGGGAAGGGTTGGTATAAAATGCTGAAAGAACCCTTGCCGGGAGAATTCGCCGTTTAAGGTCGAGCTCCTGTTTCAAACGGTTAGAACTCACAAAGGCAATTTCCATTCCTGAAAAGAAACCGGAAAACACAAGCATAACAATAATTAACCACTCATTGGCACTCATATGATGAAAGCTTTGGTTAAAAGTACATATAATTTGAAATTCGCCAAATAGAATAATGAACGGCTTAAGGGTTTATCGTTCATCGTCTTCTTTAAATTCGATTTCGCCTCTCATATTATAGATTTCGCGGTAGCTGAAATCTTCCTTTGCCCATAAACTATCACCAAAAATTACATTTTCGGGAGAGGTTATTTTCACGAAAGATTTGGTGTAGAGAATTTTTTTTTCCTTATCCCATATAAGGTTTTCGGTGTTGAGTTGTTCCTGCGTATCATAATTTTTAACAACCACATCATTACGTGCTTTAAGTAACTGTCGCTTTTCATAGTTTATGCCGTAATTAGCACTTATAAAGGATACTTTCGCACCTGAAGTATCATAAAAAGTAACTTCAAAACCCTCCTTAAACTCCGAATACGGGTCGTCACCGTCAAATTTTTCCATGAGTGGGCTATTAAGCAAGACCTGACGGTAACCCGAATCGCTTCTCTGATATATCACATCATAGGCAGAAACGGTGGATAAGGTATCTTCCTTTGTGATTTCTCGGATGACTTCCATGGAGTTTTCGCAAGAAAAAAGCACCATCATTGTATAGATTATGATGATGCTTTTAATAAATTTTAAAATCATTTTATATGAGATAAAACTATTTTGCGGCCCTTATAATGGTGGTTTCGTTAATCCAGCAACCTACTTCGTAGGTGTCACCTTCTTCCAAGTTATAAAAGAACAACACTTCGGCAGGTGGAAAATATGGACTATAGCGTCGAATCAGTTCATTCATTTCATCCGTCATTTCTGGCTCCACAGCCTTTGCCTTGTTATATTTGTCAATAGCGGCCCAATAAGCCACTTTTTTGGTCAGGTCATTATCGCCACATTTATTTGCACTTATCACGTATAAATCTCCAATAAAAGCGTAGGGTTTACCCCACTCAGGATTTAATTTGGCAGCTTCCAATGCATATTTTCTGGCCATAGGAAAATTATCGATGGCCCGATAGGTTTGCGCGAGGAATATTAAAGCATCATCGACTTTTTCAATATTATCCATCTTGGTGGCATCCTGCATATATGGAATGGCTTCGGTGTATCTTTTTTGGTTCAACATCATTTTACCAATCAGATAAGCTGATTCAGGTGAAGGGTCGAGCTCATATAAACTAACGGTAGCATCAAAATACAGCGGGTCTTCGATACAACTTTTCTTATCGAGTAACTTCACGATCTTTTTTAATAAGTCAATGTTATTAGGATCGAGGTCATATTTTTGTTTATAAATTCTAACCAGGTCAGTACATTGGGCGAAAGGTTCAAAAGTATTTTCAATATTACCCTGGATATTCACATATTCTTCTACTTCTTTTTCATTACCTTTTTCAGCATACTTTCTAATGTTTTGATCTATATAATCGCTAATCCTATCATAAGCTTCCACAACAGCAACGGTATCTGTATCTCCTTTCATGGCCATTTTGGTCAATGTGCGAAAATAGTATACATATACAGGTCCTGAAGCATCTTCTTTATCAAGATCAATGGATTCTTTCAGAATTTCATTCACGCGAATATAATCCTCTGGCCGGTGTTCATATAAATCTACGCCTTTTCTCCCGAGAATATTACCGACCTGGGGTTGTTTGGTCCTGTAATGAAGCGGAAAATATTTAATGCGCTGATCATATATGAGCATGAGTGTATCAATCAGTTTACTTTTAAGCTCAGGGTCTTTAGCTTTTTTTATTTTGAAATCAACCATCCTGACACCATCAACATAAATGTTCTCGCTGGCAATTGGGCAGTGGAGAAAAACCCAACTCCACCATTTGGAAGCATCGTTAATAGCACTGTTTTTATAGCCACTTTGTTTCCATTGTTTGTAAAACTCCCTGTAAAGTGAGAGGTTTGCTACACACTTAACGCTGTCTTTACCATACTTGGGCATGTCATCTTGCGGCAGGTAAGTTTGCAGAGGCTCAGTTCCGAATGAAAGCAGACTGAAAGCCACAAAAAGTAGCAGAATTGAAGCTTTTAATTTCATTTTATCAAGTTTTAATTATATTCTTTTATTGATATTTTCGTTTATGAAACCAGTGTTCATGTATTGAAAAACCGAGTGAAAAATTAAGAAAATTTTCCTGAATTAAATTGTTGTCCGTTGTGCCACGTCTTCCATATTCAATTCCCAAATCTATTGCTGTTCTTGATTTTTTCAACGGAAAAGTTAATCCAAAACTTATGCCATATTCGTTAATTGGTTTGCCAAATATAGATAAATATGAGTTAGTATACCTGATTCCCAGTCGATAATACATGCGTTTTGCCAATGAAGAAATGCTTGTATGCTTGGGTGAATATTGTCCTCCAATTGCAATTCTCCATGCATTATCAAGCGAATCCGATATGCCAAAAGCTGTATATTCTTCCCAGTTTTGCCATTCGAAATCGGCTCCTATAAGCCATCTTTCCTTTTCTTGATAGGTAAAGCCAAGGCCAAAGCGTTGTGGGATGGTTAGGGTTCCTTTTTCTTCTGGTGTATAAGCGACGGTATCCTGCAGGGTTTCCACCACATCACCATAGCCCCCTGTAAAGGTATTAGCTAAATACTCGCGCTTGACATTTAACTTCCAGTTGTTTGAGTATATGGCGCCAAGCGTAAGTTTTCGAGTATTGCTAAAGTTGAAGTCATATTGAATTCCGTAGTCAAAAATAAAATCACTTCCACGTGTATGGTTGATCGTTTTTGTTCCGAAAATATAAAGTGAATCGGGAAAATATACTTTACTGCTGCGGCTTCCTTGTCCGAATATGAATGCAGCATCTATTCCAAGCCGTAAATTTTCATTTATTTTAAAAGCGTTTCCCCAAAAAAATTGATTCAAACCGCCGTCTCCTTCAATTTCGTTTATTACATTGCTAAATTTATCGACTGGAATAAAAATCTTGACATCATACCCTATTTTACTGAATGGGAGCATACCCAGGCTAGATTTCCACCATTTGGTGATTGGAAATCCGAACATGATATAACTAAGCGTTACAAAGCTAGAACTTTCAGATTGTAAGGAAGTCTTTAGAGTGGTTAGGTTGCCAGTCAAGCCAATATCAAAAACAAAAGTGGTAGAATCAAACACTGCATATGAGGCAGCATTGCCAGGATTTACCATAGTAGGATCAGATACGCCAATGGCAATACCTCCCATCCCCATCAGGGAAGTATTTACGTTTTCACCGTGCAGCAACCCCAGTCCGAACCTTGAATAGGGTGAATTTATTTCCTGGGCTTGCAGCGATAGGCTTACAATGAGGGTCAGAAGGAGTACTAAGTAATTACTTTTTTTCATTAAAATCGTGGATTCTGTTCAATCCCTTTAAAACAATATTTGGGGTTGCAAAGATGTTATTTTTTAAGGTTTTATCAAAATATTTATAATCGCCTCCACTAACTACCACTTTTAATTTGGGAAACAGAGATTTATAGTTGTCAATTATGCCGTCCACTTCATGCAGCACACCATTCTGTACACCTGATCGCATAGATGTTTCGGTGTTTTTTCCAATAAGCTCGGTACGTGTTTCTATAGCGGGTTTAATAAACGGTAATTTACTAGTAAAAGTATGCATGGCTTTAAATCTCATATATATCCCAGGGCTGATGCTACCTCCGAGATATTCGTTTTTGTATGTGATCAGGTCGTAAGTGATGCATGTGCCCGCGTTGATGACAAGTACATCGTAGCCCGGAAAAAAGGATGATGCGCCTGCAACAGCAGCAATACGGTCGTAGCCGAGGGTTGTGGTTGATTGGTATTTATTTTTAAATGGTAGCGCTGTGGAGGCATCCAGAAAGATGACTTTCAGACGTGTGTGTAGCCATGAAATAAGTGTTTCATCTATTTTACTTACGCTGGCAATGATCGCTGAATGTACATGGGGATTCGTATTGAGCAGCTTTTCTAAGGATTCAATGGAAACATTTGGAACAGCAATGAAATCTATCATTTCGGATTCGTTGAATACAGCGATTTTCGCCAAAGTATTTCCAATATCAATCACTAATTTCATTTGCTGCATAATAATGATGAAAAGACAAAATTAGTTGATGACGGATAATAAGTGCGAAGAAATTAAGATTTTTTTTGAAATAGTAAAAAAATGGTTATTTTTGCCGTCCTTAAAAGAGGGTGCCATAGCTCAGCAGGTAGAGCAACGGACTGAAAATCCGTGTGTCCCTGGTTCGATTCCAGGTGGTACCACATAATGAATTTCTACAACCCTGATTGCCAAAGGCTTTCAGGGTTTTTTTAATGAAAAATGGCCGACAATTTAGCCACATGTCGGCACAAGTTATAATACGTAAAGCACAGTAAATCAGGCAAATAAAAATAAGTGGTACCACTTTTTGAAAATCGGTACCACCAACAAAATTATAAAAGACACAGAAACAGCACTTTAAAAATGTAGATACAATAAAAATGGCCGACATAATTCGAGAGTTTGATCAATAGGCTCACATTGTTCGCATATTTGAATAAAGTATTTTGAGATCAAAATGTCAAAAAAGTAAATCTAGTTTTATACTAAATCAGGCTACTTTTTGTTGAATACATGCAAGGGTGTGTTTTTAGGAAGTATCTAATTCAGTTGAGGATTAATCAAATTTGGTGAACATATTCACTTTTGGTTATGCTTTTTGGTGAATATGATCACAAATGGTCAATTTCTGAGGGGGTGTTCATTATGTGTCTAAAGGAATATTGAATAGGAAAAAGATCAAACTGTGCAAACTTTAATTCAAAACTTTTTTTTAAAATATCCTCATTACAACTCTTTTCCTATTTTCATCATGCTCTTTTGATCTATCTTTTATAAAATCATCACGCAGCTGACATAATTATTATCCATTCGATCATTTTTTTTACTTTTCATTTATTGAATGCTTTTTTAAGGGTTTAAAATTTTTTACTTGACATTTCTCTAAATCAGTCTACTTTATGCTGACAATTCACAATTACATATCGAAATTCTTTATATATTTGTGTATTACCTATTTTCATAGGCAATGGTTTTAGTTAATCTGGGAAAGAAAAGGGTGGATGCCAATCTGCCTTTTTCTATTATAGATAGACAAGCATTCTTGTATAGAGGCGTGTTGTTGATAGTTTTCAACTGTTGTTTTAGTGCTTGATAGTGGTATTGTTTTTATGAGTTATGGGATTTATTGAATGGTAAGAGCGTTTTTGCCAGAAGCTAAAGAATAAGAACGACCTGGAAGGTGAAAAAGGTTTAAAAGAAAGGAACCAAGAGGTGTAAATTAAACGCCAACATTTTGTATTTTTATTTTCAAATTGACCTGCACATGAAAAATATTCTAACAACATTTTTTACACTGTTTTTGTTTGTAAGTGTTTATTCTCAGGAAGATCATTCAGATATATTTGATGCTCCATTCAGTAGCCCTCAGGACGTCACAGAAACTTGCCTTTCTTGTCATGAAGGCGTAGATGTAGATATTATGAAGACCAGGCACTGGAATTGGCTGGGTGATGAGTTCGTAGATAAAAATGGTAAAACAATGATCCTCGGGAAACGTAACATCATTAATAATTTTTGCATAGCGGTTCCTTCCAATTGGCCGCGTTGTACAAGTTGTCATATAGGTTATGGCTGGAAAGATGACACATTTGACTTTACGGATGGTAACAATATAGATTGCTTAATTTGTCACGACCAAACCGGGACATATAAGAAAGTGCCTACAGGAGCTGGTATGCCAGACCCATCAGTTGATTTGCTGAAAGTGGCGAAGAGTGTTGGGAAAACGCGAATTGAAAACTGTAGTGTATGTCATTTTAATGGGGGTGGTGGTACCGGGATTAAACATGGCGATATGGACGGAAGCATGATACATCCAACTGAAAATCTAGATGTCCATATGGGAGGATTAGGTTTTACATGCTCCAGTTGTCATGCTGGCGAAAATCACAAGATTCTTGGAGCAAGCCATGGTTCTTTAATGGCTGGCACCAACCATATTTCATGCGAAGGATGTCATAAGGAAAAGCCCCATAAAAATAAAATTTTGAATGATCATATGAACTCTATTGCCTGTGAGACCTGTCATATTCCTGATTTTGCACGCGAAGAGCCAACAAAAACGTGGTGGGATTGGTCAACATCAGGACAAGATAAGACTGCAGAGTTGGACGAATATGGAATGCCAACCTATAATATAAAAAAGGGAGATTTTGAGTGGGGTAAAAAAGTAATTCCAGAATACAGATGGCATAACGGACAAGCAGATTACTACCAATTTGGAGAGAAAATTGATCCTGCAAAAGTGGTTGAACTTAATAAACTATCAGGAGATATCAAGGACGCAAAATCGAAAATTACACCTTTCAAACTTATGCGGGGAAAACAAATCTATGATTCCGAAAATAACTATTTAATTGCTCCCAAATTATTTGGTGAGGGTGGCTATTGGAAAACTTATGATTGGAATTCAGCTTCAGAACTAGGCATGCAATCAATTGAATTAGCCTACTCAGGAAAACATGATTTTATCGAAACGGAAATGTATTGGCCTATCAATCACATGGTTCCTCCTGCTGAAAAGGCTTTAAGATGCACTGATTGTCATACTAAAAAGTCATCAGCAAGGCTTAACTGGGCCAAATTGGGCTATGAAGGAGATCCCATGAAAAAAGGAGGCCGCTTTGAGTAAGCTCTAAGAGTTGTGAAATACTTTAAAGGTTGATCACCCCATTTTTTGATTTCTAAAAATCAATCACTCGTATCCATTTTAATGCGGCAATAGCCCCTTCAGGATTGATTGTTCCTGAAAATACTTCTTCTCCTGAGAAAAACTTAATCTTAATATCAGATTTTGTAGTGGCAATTGCTTCATATAGGGTTTTATTGGCTTCACCATGAAATGTATGCTGTCCTTTTTGCAATTCTTCATAATCCTTACCATCTACTGTTATTATTACTTTTTCTATCCAACCGGGAATGATGTATGAGATGTAGTTGTCACTACGACGATAAATTTGAAAAGGAAACTCTTCCCCATTACTTAGAATAATCACTGTTCTAGCATTAGAGTACTCGTAGTTTAGCGAATCTTTATCAAACACATGCTTTACCTTCCATGCTCCGAATTCATCAAAAATAATGTGATCAGACATTTGTTTTTTCTCTTGCTGTATATTAACTTTCTTTTGCTCGCAACTATTTATCAGCAAGAAAACAAATATTCCAATAGCTAGATTATGTGCGATAAAAAATTTCCTTCTCATAGTATTTGGTATTCAGTAAAGTTATGAAAAACTTTTAAAATTGTTTGCTTTATATTAAATGTCTGATTGGGTGGATGAAATACCAGCGTTAGTTACAAGAAAACCAACCCCAGGGCAAGCAACAATTCATATGAAATACTGATGGGTATGCTGATGGGATTTACTATTAGAGGTTGGTAATGCTGCTAACAATGGAAAGATGTTGAAGGTAATCTAGTTACTTGACATTCATCAATTAAAGTTGTATATTACACATTTTTAACTGATTACACACTTTAACCTTGTTACAATGAAAAAGCTAATGCCCTTTATCCTATTTTTAATTTCGACCTATACTTATTCTCAATGGACAATACAAAACAGCAATACAACTAAGATACTTTATTCTGTAGATTTCTTAAATGAAAATATTGGATGGGTGGCAGGATCAGATGATGTTATTGAGCTGACAAAAGATGGGGGCCAAAGCTGGAAAATGGCTCCAGGGCAACTGTTTCCATCATACTCAACATGGTATAGTATCTGTTTTGTAAACGAAAATGAAGGTTATGTATGTGGGAACTATACACAAGACTGGTTTGAAGCATGGTGGAAATATACCAAAAATGGATGTGATACCTGGACTCGACCATCTGGATCCTTTATTCCTAATACCAGCAGATGGACAAATGTGTTTTTTCTTAATGAAGAAATAGGCTGGAGAGTAGGTTATCGAAATGGTGAAGGGAAAGTTAGTAAGACTACCACTGGAGTTGGTGAGGACTGGCATTCCGGCACAACGGTAATAGAACCAATTTACGATATCATGTTTATTGATGAGAATGATGGTTGGATGGTTGGATCTGAAGGTGCAATTTATAATTCGACTGATGGCGGAATAAATTGGATGCCTCAAAATAGCGGAACAACAGAGTCCCTTAGATCAGTTTATTTCATCAATTCAATGATTGGTTGGAGTGTCGGCGGCCAAAATAATCAAGCTATTATTTTAAAAACTACAAATGGCGGCCAGTCTTGGTCATCAACATTACCGCAAAATATAAAAAAATTGAATTCGATTTATTTTTTGGATGAAAATATTGGGTGGGCTTGTGGTTCTATATCGTCAACACCAAGTGATAAAGGGGTAATATTATTTACAGATAATGGAGGAGATAATTGGGAAGTACAGTACACTGAAAATAACTGCACATCACTAAATGACATTGATTTTGTGAGCAATACAAGCGGATGGGCAGTTGGGACAAATGGCGTTATTTTACAATACTTTAGTGGTGAGGTTGATCTCCATTTTTCATCTTTGGCGGATATGAATAATGCAAGATATGGTGCCGGATATACTTCTGATGAAAACTATATTTATTCTATTTGTGGTGGTATAGGAGAAACACCATGGACTTCGACCAGTATTGAAAAATATGACATAGCATTTAATACCTGGAGTGAAATTGTAAATGATCTTATTCCAAGAAGATATTGTTCAGCTGAATATATTGAATCTCAGAGTAAAATATATGTCTTCAACGGAGATACGTATTCAAATAATACTTATACAGATACTATTGAAATTATTGATGTGGATACAGGCAACCTTTCATATAGCATAACAAACCCTTATCCTGTAGAATATGGTGGTTCAGCAGTTTGGAATAATAAAATTTATTCATTTGGCGGAAGTAATGCGAGTGGTTTTTCAAATCGTCTTTATGAATTTGATCCATTAAGCAACAATTGGACAAGGTTAGATGATATGCCAGAAGCAAAGCAGACAAATGGAGAAATAATTGATGGTGTTTTATATGTTTTTGGGGGTTATAATGGTTCAACTTCTAAACGAATAGATGCATACAATATACAAAATGAAACATGGACGCATTTGGGTGATATGCCATTTGGAATATCAACTCATGCAACTGCTAAAACAGATAATGAAGTATGGATAGTGGGATCATATGATAACATCAAATTTTTAGCTGTATATGATACTGAAATAAATAATTTCACTCAATTAACCTCTAATATGATAGGGAGAAGACATGCTGGAGCACAAGTAATAGGAGATAACTTATATGTTTTTGGAGGGAATCAAGGATTTAGTAATGGTGATGTTTTAAGTAGCATGGAATATGCAAATATTTCGGGATATATTAATGACATTAATGAATTTAATAAAAATCAACAGTTAATTAATTACTGTTATCCAAACCCATTCACTACCTCAACAACCATCGAATACGAGTTGAAACAGCCTGAGAAGGTCTCACTAAATATATATGACTGTTTGGGCAAGCAAGTCTATCAGATACAAAAAAACCAACCACATGGCAATCAACAGCTTATGTGGAATGCTGAAAGGTATTCAGATGGGGTGTACTACTATAGGCTGCAAGTTGGGGAGGAGGTGGCTAATGGAAAGATAGTGAAGATATGGTAGCCCCCCTCAAATAAATCTAACCAATAAAAAACGTTACATCATCCTTATATATGTTTTAAAATATCAAAAAGGGGATTAACATTCATTTACTGTAATCTTATATAATGATGAAGCAATTACAAAACCATTAATAAAATAATAAATAAGGGGACGGAACAAAATAATGCCACTTCCAAAATTTGTCTAATTAGTTTCATTTTGGCTTTCATTGTTATGGGTTTTAATTAAGGATTTGTTTAATTAAACTTTTTCAAGGCAAACCTACCACAACAAAGCAAGACTATTGTTAAAAGTTTGCTACTTAACACTTTATTAACATCACCTTGACAAAGGAAACCTAAAAGTAGCACCTGCAGAGAACCTTGTTCCTAATTCAGTCGACTCTATACTGAAAACTTTCACTGATCTAGATCATTTAATATTTAATAGGTTCAAAATCAAAGAGATTATTTTCCAATCAATAAAGTTTGTAAATTTGGATTAACCTAAAAAATTACCATGTCTACACAAACTAAATCCATCCGCATTTTCATATCGTCACCTGGCGACGTGGCAGAGGAGAGGACCTTAACCCGAAAAGTTATAGAACGATTGCAGGGAGAGTATTCAGGTTTGGTTACACTTGATCCTATCTATTGGGAGCATGAACCATTAAGGGCCACCCAAAGTTTCCAGGAACAAATCACACGGCCTTCAGAAACAGATATTGTTATTACTATTTTGTGGTCAAGGTTAGGCACTCGCTTACCAGCACAGTTTAAAAAGTCCGATGGTAGCAGGTATGAATCGGGTACAGAGTTTGAGTTTGAAGATGCATTTGAATCCTTTAAAAAGCATGGCACCCCGGATCTATTGATTTACAGAAAGACAGCAGATCCACAGGTGAGTTTAAAGGATAAGGACGTTCTTCTTGATAAGATTAGGCAAAAAGAAGCACTTGACAGTTTTTTTGATCGCTGGTTCCATGATACCACAGAAGGTACCTTGATTGCTGCCTTTCATCCCTTTGATAATTCGGCAGATTTTGAGGAAATATTCGAAGCCCATCTGAGTAAACTAATTCAAATGCGTTTGCCAGAGACAAAGGACAGAGATACAGTACCTGCGATTAAACCGGTATGGAAAGAAGGATCTCCGTACAGGGGTTTGAGCGTTTTTAATTTTGAACATGCCCCGGTTTTTTTCGGAAGGACCAAAGCTGTTTCAGAGATCATAGATTCACTACGTATTCAGCAATCAGTTGACAAAGCATTTATACTCATATTGGGTATGAGTGGAGGAGGCAAATCATCCCTTGTAAGGGCAGGCGTATTGCC
This sequence comes from Bacteroidales bacterium, assembly GCA_036351335.1. Lineage (GTDB taxonomy): Bacteria > Bacteroidota > Bacteroidia > Bacteroidales > F082 > UBA4459. Next base: position 18,840 of record JAZBOW010000370.1, read on the forward strand.
CATGTTAACACAGCCAGGAGTTATTGAAGGGGTGGGTATGTGGCGCCGAGCCATTATGAAGCCAGGAGATGCTTCAGGCGACCTGTTTGAAGGTCTTGCGAACAGTTTGTTACAACAGGATGCATTGCCTGAATTAGGTGCAGACGGAACAAGTATTAAAGAGCTAGCGAAGTTATTACGTGAAACACCAAAAGCCATAGTTCCTTTAATTAAAGGAGGTCTATCACAAGCTGCGTCAGATGTTGAAAGAGAAGAACAATTGGAGAAACAACCCATAGCCAGGTTGGTATTGGTTGTAGACCAGCTGGAGGAGATGTTCAGTCTTGAGTGCATTACCCACAATGACCGCAAGCTGTTTATAGAAGCTTTGGATGCTTTATCCCGTAGTGGACGAGTTTGGGTTATTGCCACGCTCCGCAGTGATTTCTATCCCAGAACATCCGAGTTGGATACGCTTGTTGCGTTGAAAGAGGGTAACGGTCAGTATGATCTGCTCACACCAACAATAGCAGAGATTGGTCAGATGATTCGTCAACCAGCCCAGGCAGCGGGATTATTTTTTGAAGAAGATAGTTCAACCAATGAGAAACTTGATGATGTGCTAAGAGATGCTGCTGCTAAAAATCCGGGAGCACTCCCATTGTTGGAATTTACACTGGAGGAGTTATACAAGCGGCGAACGGATGATGGCATGCTTACCTATGATGCATATAGGAAATTAGGAGGTGTAGAAGGAGCACTTGCACAGCGGGCAGAAGAAGTTTTTTCGGGACTTGATCCCGGAGTAAAAAAGGTTATGGATGTTGAATTACATTCATTGATCAGTATAGGAGCAGATGAAAGAATATCCCGCAAATATGCGCCATTAGAGCAGCTCACAGCAACGCCAGAAACAAAAGCATTTGTTGAAGCCTTTGTAGAGGCCCGACTATTTACAACAGATTTAGCAACTGATAGAAGTGCTGTAGTTAATATAGCTCATGAAGCATTGTTACAGCATTGGCCACGATTAAGTGCATGGATTGAGAAGAACAAAGAAGATTTACGGATCCATACGCGTGTAAATATCGCATCAACGCGATGGGAAAAAGAGAACAGGTCGAGGGAGTTCCTATACGCTGCAAGCAAACAAGTAAGTGAAGCAGAAGAATTGATAAAGAATAAGAGCATTGAACTAACGGAAGCAGAACATTCGTTTGTAAAAGAATCCATAGCAAAGAGACGTAGAATATGGTGGATGAAAAGAGCAGTTGCAGCAGCACTAGTTGTATTAACACTAATTGCTACTGGAACAGCCTACATAGCGCAACAAGAAAGGGATCGGGCAAAAGTAGAGGCAAATACTGCTGAACAGGTATCTGATTTTCTTGTTGGCTTGTTTGAGGTATCAGATCCGAGTGAGGCACTGGGTGATACTATAACCGCAAGAGAAATACTTGATAAGGGAGCAGAGCGAATAGAGAATGAATTAAGTGATCAGCCAGAAGTACAAGTAACCCTAATGACTACTATGGGCAACGTGTATTATAATTTGGGACTATATGAAAATTCTAAAATTCTGGCGGAAAAGGCTCTAAGGATCAGTAAGATTACCTACGGGGAAGAGCATATTAAAACAATCAAACTTTTGAGCGCAATTGAAACATTATTAATCCAGATGGGTGAGTACGAAGAAGTAGAACCTCTTATTCGTAAAAATCTATTATTAACAAGAAAGGTCTATGGTAATGAAAGCATATATACTGCAGATTGCTTGAATAATTTAGCGGGGTTACTATTAGAAAAAGGAGAATATGCGGAAGCAGAACCGTTCTATAGAGAAGCACTAGATATAACCCGAAAACAACTTGGTAATGGGCATGAAGACGTAATTAGGAGTATGAATAATTTGGCTGTTGTATTACACAAAACAGGAAACTTTGATGAAGCATTGCCTTTGTTCCAGGAAGCTCTTGAAATGAACAAAAAAAAATGGGGTAATATTCATCCACAAGTAGCTAGAAACTTGAACAATTTAGGAATGCTATTACAGGACATGGGAAATTATGAGGAAGCTGAAATATATCTTCTAGAAGCATTATCAATACAGCGTAAATTGTTTGGAAGCGATCATCCTTCTATAGCAACTCTTTTAGGAAATTTAGGATTAGTGAGTTATTATAATAATGATTACTTCAAAGCAGACTCATTGTTCCAGGAAGCCTTGGTGATTAGGCGCAAGCTACAAGGTGACGAGCATCCGAGTATAGCTAACACTTTAAATTACAGGGCAAAATTGAAGATGAAAATGAATGACTATACTGGAGCTGAGCCATTGTTTCGTGAGATATTAGAGATACGGCAAAAAGCACTGCCTAAAGGTAATTGGCAAACGGCCAAGTCAATGAGCGAACTTGGCGATTGCATAGCTAAATTAAATCGTTATAATGAAGCAGAGTCACTTTTATTGGAAGGTTATTTGATACTAAAAGAGAAACGAGACGATAATGACAAATATACAATTGCAGCATTAAATAATATAATTGAACTATATAAAGCTTGGGATAAACATGATAAAGTTGCTGAATATGAAGCATATCTTAATGATACCGCTGCTACTTCAAATTAATTTCTTTCAATCTCATTGAGATATTATTTTTAATCCAATTTTTGCTAAAACACTTGGAATACTTTTTACGGCATTGATGTCGTAATCCTGAGTTTCCTTTGATAGTTTATCCCATTCAACCAGGTCAGGGCTTTCCCTTTTTTTGTTATTTCTTGTTTCATTGAAAGTCCATCCTGCTAGCGACCGTTCTGCACTCCACCTTTTATGTTCGAGTTTTGACAGCATTAATATTTCTTTATTGGACAATTTTATTTCAGGTTTAGTATTGCTTGCATCAGCGATCTTATAGCCTATTGAGCGCAATTTAACACCAATATGATCCACAGCTTTGCGATTGGAATCTTTATATTCTTGTGATAATTCCGTCCAGCCTACATCAGCGGCTTTTATACCAAAATCTGTTTCTTTTTTTCTTTTATCTAAATAGTAATTATGAAAAGCAATGGCTTTTTTGTCGAGCAATTCGCTATAAATAGCACCATGAGAACAAACCTTCGAAGGTGGTCCATAGGAATTCACAATATCTGAAAAAGTAGACATGGGGAACTCATCATTTGTTTGAATGAAAATGCGAACATCATTTTGCCAATCAATATTATCAAATTGCAATCCTAAAAGAAGATTTTCAGTCTTATTTTCATAGCAAAGGACTATTGTAGTCAATAAATGATCACCATTTATATATGGTGAAACTTTATTGAATACTTGTGGATTATCAGACGCAATTGAAATAAATTCAACATCACAAAAATTATTAAATGTTGGATATCGGCTCAAAAAATCGGCAATCTTAATCTCAGCTTGCTGATCAATAATTAGAATTTTCGGTTTACCTCCATTAAGATAATGCCCTATCTGAGCTGTTTGTAAAGCTAATGCTTCACCAGCAGGTCCGAAACCAAAAATGAGAATCTGAACAATTTTATGGCTGTTAAAAGAAATACCTTCTCTATCTGGTGGAAATGTATCAAAAAGATAACGCGCACTTGATTCATTAATATTGAACACTTTTAATACAAATGCATCTGTATTGATCTTAACAAGCTGATGGTTTTTTAGTGTGCTTACCAATTCTTGATTATGCAGATGCATCAAACAGTTTAGAGGGTTATTTCTTTTGCGATTACTATCAATTACAAGCTGGTAGATTAATAGACAAGCTTTTATTTGTGTTGTGTCATTATCAGTCAATAAGTAAATGAAGTCAGCATACTTGATACGTGCTTTTTTCAGTATACTTTTTTCGGTAATATTTCCTGTTAATACTCTGCATTTTAAATTTTGCAGCTCTTCCTTTTCATTAATATCAAGTTCTGAATCTATTAAAAGAACGTTTTTCCCATTCTCAATTAAATCATTCAAGATCGTTCTGCCAATTGCTCCATATCCAACAATTATTACATGATCACGCATTAATGAAATTTTAAATCTTCCCCATTGATCACGAAAGATTTGCAATAAAGTAAGTGCTATGGCAATGAAAGAGACCAAAGGCGCTGCAAAACGCGCAATATCCAATTCCAGCGGAATATAACCGGTTAGATTTCCGCTTTCTAAAACAAAAAGCTGAAGTGTAGCGTAAATTGTTTTAAATACATTATGCGGAATATTATGGTAATCATAATAGCGTTCAAAACCAATTAATCCAATAATCAAGCTTATTATAAAAAGCCCACTTAAAAATATCCAAAACTTAAGTTTTTGATTTCTGTCGATATTTAATTCTGAATCCATTTTTAGTTTTATGATGATAGTAATGCAACGCTATTATGTCATTCTTGCCTTTGATATAGTTATTCTATAAGGAGGTTTTGTTGAAATAATTATAATTGCTTTTCCCATTGAATAAGCATACCCAACTATTTCAGATGTGCCTCCTATTAGATTAGATTTCACGCCATCCCATAATGCAATTAACACATCGCAATTATTGGCTATGTATCTTCCTGCTTCCTCGAAAGCCTTATTTAAAAACGTATTATTATTTAATGTAAAATCAGTTACAGATAATTTCTCAATATTAGAAATACTTTCAGGCTCATTTCTAATCTGTTTAATAGATTTGGCTTTGTTAAGAAGACTAGAAAATCGAGGATCGTCAGGATTATTGAATGTTTTTTTATAATGCTTTAGGGGTAAAGGCAAAACTGCTTCAAGATAAGACCTGTCATTATATCCCAAAATTGATTCAGCCACAAGCCTATCTGCACCTTCAGCAAGTGGTGTTAGAATACATAAGTAACTTGAATCAATGAAGTTGGAATTGTCATTAAATAATTTTGGGACTTCAAAATTAAGAACTTTAAATATTTGTTTCTTCAAATCAATTTCATTGTCTAAATGTCTGTGACCCGTTACGCCAATTTTAATAGGGTTTGAATGAGATTCCATATTGATTTATTAGAATATCAAGAAGAATTACTAAAGATATAGAAATTGAGTCATTTAAGGTAATATTTTAGTCAGAAACTAAACAATTGATACAAAGCAGTTACCAAATGGGGAATATAAATCTGTCAAAAGACATTTAACAAACCAAAAACCAAACCTTAAAAAACAGAAAGCGAGCTTTGTTATGAACTAAATTAAAACAGAAATTAATGGTAAGATCATATTTAAATAATAACCTTAACAATTGTCCATTTTTTTTCGAAGATTCACATCCTTTCTTTTTTTTAAATACTATTCAAGTACTATATCTGTGCTATGAGTACCTGGGTGTATCTCGGTGTAATTTCTGTTACTTTTAACTTTTTCAAGTTCGAGCAGGTGCTTCTTTTTAAAATGCCTGTAGTTGATAACGACTTTTTTATCTGAGTGGACAAACTTGTAAACATAGACAGCACCATCAACTTCTATTGATACAACGGTTTTTTTCTTTTCACTTATGTGAACCTGATAATAAGAAACCTCATTTTTAAGAATAGATTGGACATCGGCAGCTTTGCTGTTAACAAATTTTCTGCCCAGGTCGACTGTTGATTGAGCATTACAGAATGGTAATGTAAAAATGACAAGTAGCGAAAGAATCAGTAACTTTTTCATTGGAGCAAGAATTTAATTAAAATTGGATTGCAGTAAAGTTACGAATAATGCCTGAAAATAAATTAATGGGAGCGAGTTTTGGAATATTTATCAGGTAAAATAGATGAATACATATTGAATTAATTTATGTGCTCTGGACCGATTACCTATATTCATTGACAATGGTTTTAGTTAATATGGGAAATAAAAGAGTGATGCCAATCCGCATTTTCTATTTCCATGTTACACCATAGCCTAAAACATTACTTTCTCGTTTCCAATTTCTTTTAAAGACTCACTTTTTTTATTTGACCTTTAAAACCTTAAGAATTTCTTGCTTTTCAGTTCCAGAGATCCGGATATAATATAGACCGGGTTTTACAGATGCTGCATCCCATTGAAAGGTGTGTTCGCCGGGCGAAAGGCTTTCAATCTGCTGTAAAAATATACTTACACCTGTTGGCCCTATGACGTGAATTGAAATATCTGAAGTTACCTGAAGATGGAATTTGACAGTAGCTTTTGATATAATCGGATTAGGGTAAACAGATGCGGGATACTTACTTTGATACGAGACTTCATGAGGTATGGAAGTTATAATATTTCTATTTTCATAATAGCTGAAAGTGCCGTTATATTGGCCAAGTATCAGGTCGGGGTCGCCATCATCATCCAGATCTGCAAAAGCAGGTGTTATATTTTGGTCTGTTTCAATGCCATCCATTATAAAAGAATTCTCTACCCAAATTCCATTCTGGTTTTCGTAATATGATACTTCACCCCACAAGTTTCCGCATAGCATGTCAAGATCTTCGTCAAAATCTAAATCCACAAGGGTAGGCACTGCATTGGATCCAGGATTTATACCGGGGAAGAATCCCGGAATTAAAACCCATGCGGGACTTATTGCTGTTCCCTGGTTTTCAATATAATTTATTACACCCGCTTCGTTTCCGACAACAATATCCTGATCACCATCTTGATCATAGTCAACCAGTCTGGGTGAAGACCATCCTCCCAAAGCAATACTTTGGAATGCGTCGCTTACCAGCGTAAATCCTATTCCTGTATTTCTATGATAATACAATTGACCACTCAAATCGCCAACAATTGCATCGGCCAGGTTATCACCGTTTACATCTCCTATGGCCACAGCACTATAAATAGAATGTTTTAAGGATGTAAAAGCGCCGCTGTTTTCTTCCCAGGCCGGACCTGATGGCGTTCCTGTATTTTCAAAATATTTTATGTCTCCTAACTGGCTGCCAGTAAACATGTCCATATCACCATCCCGGTCATAATCATACATATACGGGTTGCTGGCGCCCCCAACATCAATCACTCCTCCGAAAAGGGTGGAGTTAGCTTGCCAATCAGGTGAGGAAGGTGTTCCTGAATTGATATAATAATGAAGGGGCCCTGAAGCAGTTCCAAATATCAGATCATAAGTTCCGTCTCCGTTTAAGTCGACAATTCCAGGTGAATTCCAGTAAGAATCATTTCCAATGCCATCAAACATCAGCGGATCAGGTTCCCACTGCCCGACGTAAACATCACCTGTATTTTTATAATAGATAAAGCCATGTGCATCACGACCTACAATCAGGTCTTTATCCAGATCAGCATCGAGATCACAAAATGCGGGATAGGCATATAAACCTACGTCTCCGATTTCAATAAATTCATTTTCAGAAAACACAGCTCCAGTTGGTGTTCCTGTGTTGAAATAGATTTTAACCCAACCACTTTCGCTTAATCCTACCACCATATCAGCATCGCCATCACCGTCCACATCAGCCAGGTCAGGAACGGGGCTGGCCCCAACAGTAAGTCCTAAAAAGAAGTTCTCCACTTTTTCAAATATCGGCTGGTTGACCGTGCCGGTATTTAGAAATAAATTTAATCCTGTGAAACCGCCAGCGATAAAATCGAGATCGTCATCATTGTCAATATCGTAGCAAACACCAATTTCAGCATCAAGTGAACTGATTCCGGAGAAAATACTTCCACCGATAACGAATGAGGGCGATGTTGGAGTTCCAATATTTTCCATGAATAACGGTGATTCATTAATATTTCCGATAATCAAATCGGCATCACCATCTCCATCCAGGTCGCCAAAACGAGGTTGCGAGAAAGGCAGGCTGGGTATCCCGCTCGGATTGAAAATGGCATCATTCTGCACCCAGGGCTGCGACATGATGGTTGCAGAAAACATAAAAATGAACATGGCCAGACTAAAGATATTTTTCATTTTAATTATATTATGATTTAATTTATTACGCGTAAACTGTTCATGAATAACATTTTTTAAATACCTCTAAAAGTCAACCTGATCGGTTATATTAATGTGGCACCAAATTAGTAAAAATAAGGTTAAAATCCCGGTAATACGCTGAGCTTCGTCAATGAAAATATTTTTATTCCGACCAAATTTTGATTGGTCAACAGGTTTCCTACTGTTGGGTCGTCGCCATCTTGTGAATCGTCAAATATAGATGGACAATTGTTATCATTATTATTAAAGTGTTATCCTACCATTAATTACAGGCTGCAGGTTGGTGAAGAGATGGCAAACGGAAAGTGTAAATTCAATTAGTAAGTGCAACAGATAGTATTCATATGAAGTAGAACAATTGAGTTGTTTTCTTTACAATATCTTTTGTATGAAAAAGACCTATAAACATCTGACGAGTATACAACGGCATCAGATTCAAGTATGATGCTCCAATAAAGGTTTATCTGAGTAAATTTGTCTAAAGCGTTGCACTTGGTGGTTGAATCTACCAAGCTGGTGAAGGTGAGATAACCCATTGACATTCATCTTTTATAGTTGTATATTGCCGTTATTTACAACTTGAATAATCTAATCCTTCAGCCCTATGAAAACTTTAACCTTGGTTGTCTCGTTCTTGATTGCCATTTCAAATATTCAAGGACAGGATTACCAAATTAGTTTTACTGCATCCGGACATAGTTCAACTATTGACAGCATCCATGTTGAGAACCTTTCACAGGGGACAACTGCAAAGTTGAACGGCAATGATATCTTACATTTAGTCGAAACATTAGGTTTAAATACCTTGATTGACGATGAAAACAGCGTGAAGGTTTATCCAAATCCAATGATTAAATCAACTTTCGTTGAATTTATAAATCAGAACCCCCAGACTATAAGCATGGAAGTATTTAATGAATTAAGCACTTTAATCGTTAAAAAAGATGTGATGGTTCAAAATGGCCTGCAAAGATTTGAAATATCAGGTCTTAATGCAGGGATTTACACATTAGTAGTGAGTTCAAAAGAATGGATATATTCAGCTAAAATTATTTCATTGGGAGAGAAATCAAAGAATGCTAACATCAAAAAGCAAAGCGTTGATTTAGGATCAACACACGAAAGGGTCGTTGAAAGCACAAAAGACCTTGTCGAAATGCAATACAATGATGGGGAAATAGTACTGTTCAAGGGTTTCTCAGGCAACTATGCGCGTGTGCTTACTTTGTTGCCCACTCAAAGCCAAGCCGTTGATTTTGAATTTATACCATGCTCAGATGAGGATGGGAATAATTATGCTGTGGTAACAATAGGTAACCAAACATGGATGGCCGAAAACCTGAAAACCAGCAAATACAGTGATGGAAATGATATACCATTGATAACCGATGGTAATACATGGGGCACCTTATCCTCCCCCGCGTACTGCTGGTATCTTAACGACATAGCTAACAAGCCAACTTATGGTGCATTATACAACTGGTACACGGTAGAAACAGGTATGCTTTGTCCTATAGGATGGCACGTACCAAGTGATTCTGAGTTGTACACATTAATAGATAATGCTGGAGGATCTGACGTCGCAGGCGGAAAATTGAAAAGTACCCGCACAGAACCTGAAGCACATCCGAGGTGGAACAGTCCAAATACGGGAGCAACGAACGAGTACGGCTTCTCAGCCCTTCCGGGCAGCTACCGCAACAGCGGCTCTGGTGGTTTTTCAGGTCTTGGAAACTGGGGTAATTGGTGGAGCAATACTGAGGATGTTCCAGGGTTCGCTTTTAGCTGGAGAATGCGCTATAGCAATGAGCTTGCGACCCATGAGTGGGGTTTGAAAGTATACGGTTATAGTGTTCGTTGTGTAAAAGATTAATTTTTAACTCATATCACAAGCGGCGATTTTGTTACCAATGGAAAACTGGTGAAGGTGAGGTAGCCGTAAAAAGTATTAGTCAAATCTCAATAATTTCGGTGCGTATTGTTGTGAAGGATTGTAGCTTTCGGTTGAGGCTATAAATAGCAGCGGATTAAGGGTGATTTCCCTGCTGCGAGGCACGGACAATTATGCGGCAATCTTTGGTACGAGCAGCAAACGCGAGCCATTTGAGGAGCAGTCGGGATAAACTTGCAAAGATTTACAATTGTTTTCCTAAAAGCAATTTCAACATATTACCCATCATTTTTTGTTTACCAGCCTTTTCGCTAAGAATTCCCAGATACAACTTCACTGCATTCTTTGGAGGTACGGTTTTCTTCGTTTTTTCAATCAGACGAATTGCTTCTTGTTTACAGGTTGTGACACACAAGCCACAGCCAATACATCTGTCAAGGTCAATCTCTGCCTTTTTATCTTCTATCCTGATGGCATCCATCTGACATCTTTTAACACATAACGAACATCCATTACATGCTTCACTGATTACCTGGGCATAAAAATTATGTGCAATGAGTTCTGCCGGCTTATCATATTTTTTTGCTGAAGTGAGTACGCCACAGCAACATCCACAACACAAGCATATGCAAAAAGGTTGCAAGGAGTTACCCGGTTGCAAAACCAAACCTTCGCGTTCGGCCCTATCCATAATATCCAGGCATTCCTCTTTTGAAATAGTTCTTGCCTGCCCCCTGTCTAAATATGAAGATGCACCGAAAGAAATGCAAACTTCAATATCTTTGGTTTGGTTACAGGAATTACCCAGTAAGGCTTCACCTTCTTTACAAACGCAATTGGCCACCGCAATGGACTTGTTGGTTTCTTTTACAATTTTGCGCATGTTGTCGTAGGTAGCAATATTGTACTCCGGAACAATTGCTTTCAAATGAGGACTGGTTCGTAACTGGGGCAAAGAACTTCTGAAAAATTCATCATTAAAACCTTCATCAAAATACTGATGCATCCATTCCATGAACTCTTTATTCAGATGCCCCAATTGATACTCAAACATACCTATTGCCAACATGGCATTACTGTATTTATATGGCTCATTTTTTGAGCGGTTAATTGAACCTCCTAAATACATTTTGTCCGGAATAGTGCTTAACTCGTCCAGTTCAATCGTATCATTAAACTTACGTTTGAACCTTTTCTGTATGGTTGATACTGAGGCATTTCCCAGGCTAAGACAAAGTGCCACTTTTGCCTCAAAATTATTAAAAAGGTGTTGCAATATTTTTATTTCAACCCCTGATTCGGTTTTTGGAAAACCTATGGGTAATTTATCAAGGTGTTCTTGTAATAAGCGGTAAACATGTTGTTCATATTGCATAAACAATAATAGTTAATTTTTGAATTAAATAAAACTATTTACTGTAAGTGATCCAAAATGAGGTATCTAAAAAGAGGTCGTTCACCCATACCTCTTATCCCTTTTTCATCCTTCACACCATCAACTCCATAAGCATTTGAAAACGACAAACCGGTCGCCCAGATAGCGACATTTATTAACTTTCAAACAGGACCATCATGTTATAAAGGTATAGGAGTAAATGTGTCATTTAATTCTTGAAACTTGCACCGTATTATTCAATTTAAGACCTTTGAGCTATGGAAAGAAATAATCCCAAAAGAATTTTAGGCGAAGCCTTTGTGACGCTTACAGGTATTGATCCTTTATTGCAACAATTATTAAAGTTGGAAAGGTACCCGGCACTGAGGTTTATGGTATTTGGCGAGCAGATGGTCTACATGATGAAAGATTCATTTGTATACGATGATGACATGGAAGAAGTGCCCGCGAAAAATATGAGTGACCATGACCTCATTTCTTTGCTTCATGCTAACGCTGGTTACATGCTCGAGGCTTTACAACATATCTATCCAAGAAACGAACAAAAATTTCAGGAAATCGTTGAGCTCATTTTTAATACAGTTGCGTTGTACTTCTCTGAAAATATCTATGACCCCGGAAAGACCCGGGCTGAATCACAGGAAAGTATTCAGCATAGAATTGCATTGATGGAATCCGTGTATGGCGAAAAGTTCAGTGAAAAAGTACAGCACGTGAAAAATGTTTTTCGATTGCAGTATGAACGTTCCCTGGAGGAGCCGGTTCAGGATGCCAAAGATCCCGGGGGGGATCAAAAAAGTGTACACAAGGGCGGTACCCAAAATGCAGATCCCGATTATATGACGCGCAAGGAGGTAGCAGATCATCTTCGCATCACGCTGAAGACGCTCTGGGTGTGGGAAAAGAAAGGTGCCATACCGAAAGGTATCAGAGTAGGGGGTAAGAAACTGTTCAAAAGAGATGCACTGATGGCATTCATCAAAAAATCCAATGGGTTGAAGGAATAGTGCATCCGTTTAACGCTGTTCGAAGATGACCAGCATGCACATGATCATGTATTCTTTTTTATTTTTCCTTTTCTTAAGTTAATCGCTTCTTCTTCACTCCTGCTTTTGATCCATTCCAGTAAGGCTGGCTGAAATTCCTGGTTCGGGTAGTAGCTTTTCAGCACAAATTTCAACACATTTTCTTCTTCTTCGGTAAAAAACAGGGGATGCATGTTTTTTGTGATCATTTCTTCTGCCAGCCACTCCAGATATTTCTTTGGGCCCCTGATATCTTGCTCCTTCGCTTTTGTTTGAAGCACTTTGTAGGGTTCGTTTTCATATTCCAGGTGAATGGGATTGTAGTGCCGGTATATTTTTGGATTTTTCTTACGGCGGTTGTCCATGGCAGCACATGATTTGGAGCAATACCTGGCTGAAACCCGCTGGTAATCAAACTCTTTGTTACAATACGCGCATTTTTTCTTCTTATCCTTGTATGCCATCTGTGTTTTTTAATGCAAATATAGCTATTAAATATGTCAAGTAAATATTAATATTTATATAAGATATTTTAACTTAGTATTAAGTTGTACTAATGAGAAATAAAAGCGGATAATAGGACTTCATATGGCTTGGAAACCGCCTGATTATCTTCTGTAATCGTACAATATTGTATAATATTGTGAAAATTTGGGAAAATTTGGGAAAAATTGTGCAAATTTGAGAAGTATAGCTGCCAGGACAAGCTGCTTTTCTGGTAAAAGTAGGCATAATCAGGGGGAAATCACCGCAATTAGCACCACTGCATCAGGCATTGTAGAGCTTCTCCAGTATTTTCACCATCGCATAGGTGTCCAGTTTGCAGTATTCCAGCAGGTTTTGCCTGGTTTGTACGATGTCGCCTTTGAACGTGCCCATGACCATTTCAGCGAAGGTGTTGAACGCGGTGCCTCCTTCTGATATTTCCAAATCTTTGTAGGATAATTCCGGGACTAATGCAGGCAAAACCTGTTTAATGGAATACGAACCCCGCATTTCCGGCAGGTAATACCACTTTTCCCTGAATGGGATCATCAAATCAACTATGCGATCTATGATGGCCAGGAGTTGGTTTTCATATTGAGGGAATACTTCAATAAGATCATTCAATTTTCCTCTTTCAAAGCCCGCGTTGTAGACGATGACATCTCCTGTTGTTCCACAATCTTTTATGAGCTGTTCAACAAAGCCAATACGTGGATCTGTTCCATCA
>JAZBOW010000371.1:0-3153 GCA_036351335.1 Bacteroidales bacterium
ACAAATTGTTGAAGACGCGATAGAAGTGAAGGAATTCCCGAAATTTAAAGCCGGGGATACGATCACCGTAACATATAAAATTAAAGAGGGCGAAAAAGAGCGTCAGCAAAAGTACCAGGGCGTTGTATTACAGCGTGTTGGAAGCGGCCCTACAGAAACATTTACCGTTAGAAAAATTTCGGGTAACGTGGGTGTGGAAAGAATTTTCCCTATCGCATCTCCTTTTATCGAAGAGATTGTAGTAAATAAAGTGGGTGTTGTTAGAAGGGCACGTATTTTCTACTTCAGAAAACTTCGTGGTAAAAAAGCCAGAATCAAAGAGAAAAGAATGTAATTCTTTTACTAAAAACATACAAAAACTCCTACCGGATCGGTGGGAGTTTTTTTTGTTTATTTCAAAAGAGGTGTAATGCTCGGTTTCAATTTTAAAGGACCGGTATCTGCCTCTACTTTGGTGACACAGAAAAACCCATACTTGGTTTTTTTTCTCCTCATTACCACTTCGCTTAAACGAATATGAAGCAGAGTTATATTCCATAGCGCCACCTTACATATCCCCACTCATCTGAGCCCCTCCAGATTCCTTATATTCCTCTTTCTGACCGTGGATTTCATTATAATAATACTTTACAAAAAAGGTGGTGTCAGTTCGGTATCTTAATAGAGTATCATTAGTATCATACATCACATTTCGCTTGTCAACAAGTAGACCCGGCAAACCATCTTCTTCCTCAGCATGGTATATTGAATCATTTTGAATACGCTTCTCACAAATCCATGAGTTAATTATACTTGGATCGAATACCTTGTAATTAACATAGTCTATATCTTTGAGCCCGATTCCGGTATACCAGCTATTGGTTTTTCGAATGGTGCTCAATTTTATTCTTTTATTGTTGTTAAATTCCCCGCCTATGAGTTCCTTCGGTAACTTAACATCAATCAACCATTCATTAGCCTCGGGTGGAATAATATTAGCAACATCGAGCAAAGTCAGCGCAAATGCCGAGCATCCCGAACCTTCATTTTCGTAACGCGGCCATAAGGACCCGTTGTATTTTTCGCATGGCGCAAAATCAGCGTTTGTTTTCTGGCAATAATATTCCATAAAATCGAGAATACGTTTAACTGCTTCTGCATTTATTTTGAATTTGATATATGAAACCATATTTCGTTTTGCATACAGCGCAATCCCTTTTTTAATATCTTCCTCAGTTTCCATCTTTCCCTGAATAGTGGATCCCAAAGCGCCAAGTCCTACTTTTTTTTTCAGCACCAGTTCAACTTTCTCAGATTGAACAGCACCTGTTACGGCTGCATAAAGAGGAGTTGGAATCAGGGATGAAGTAAGCCGGACTTGTGTATGCCCGATTATATAATAATTCTTTCTCAAAGTAGCTTTCAGATAGCACCTTATAGAGCTCTTTAAAAGTTTGGATGGATTTTCCCAGTTAATATAGCCCGCCGATTTTGTAAAATAAATAGTGATTTCGTGGTGCTCATCTTCTTTTTCATACACCGAATGGGAAAATAATCCATGGGAAGAAAGCATAATAAGCAACAATATAAGCTTGAAAATGCGAATCGGGCGTGTATTTATCGACATCTAAGACGGATTTTACTTTTAAACGTATGCAATATAATATATTTATTTTGTTTGAAGAAAAGGATGTATTTATAATTTAGTAAATTAAAATTATTATAAAGAGAGTACTTTCGATAATTAATTGAGTGCTGAATCCGGTTTGTAGAAAATCATTAAAAAATTCTTGTCAGCCTAGTTTGGAAATACCTCACTTCAGCGTAGTTTGCAACTACGCTGCCATATTCCGCTAAAACAAAATTTCGAATTCTTTACTATTAAAACTCCGTTACAAACACATTTAGACGTGATGTAAAAATGAACATCAGTTTGCGTGTTTTTTATTTTAACCTCTCTGCCTTACAAACTCATACATCAACACCCCTCCTGCCACAGAAACATTAAGCGAGTCAATTTCTCCTAGCATGGGAATTTTAACATGAATCGTCGCACGTTTTAAATATTCACCTGAAACACCTTCACCTTCAGAGCCCAATACCAGCGCAATAGGTCCGGAAAGGTCTGCTTTGTAGTACACGTCATCTGCTTTTTCGGTGGCTGCCACGATCTTCAAACCCGAGTTTGTTAAAAAATCAATCGTATCTTTTAAGTTATCACTCCGGCATATAGGCACTTTGAAAATAGCCCCTGCTGATGATTTAATCGTTCCGGAATTCAACTGGGCGGAGCTTTTTGATGGGATCACCACCGCATGAACGCCTGTAGCTTCTGCCGTACGTAATATCGCCCCAAAATTCCTCACATCTGTAATCCTGTCGAGTATCAATACCAGGGGAATTTTACCCTGCTCAAAAATAGTGGGTATAATTTGTTCAATATTATCAAAAACGATGGGTGAAATATATGCCACAACGCCCTGGTGATTTTTGCGGGTTACACGATGCAATTTCTCAATGGGAACAAACTGGTACGGGATGTTTGTTTCCTTTATTTGGTTCATTAATTCCGAAAAATTTTCACTTCGCAGGCCTTTCTGTATCAGAATTTTCTCCACTTCCTTGCCAGAATCAATGGCTTCGAGCACCGGCCTGATGCCATACACCATATCCTGTTTAAAATCTTCTTTCATCATATTATTCACCTGTTTCAAGATATTCTGCGGGAAGGCTTTTCTTAGTGACCACTCCCATCGTTTTTAATTGCTCCGCCTGGTTGATCAGGTCACCCCTACCTGACACTAATTTCTTATGTGCTTCATTATAAGCTTTCTCCGCACCTGCTATGCTTTTACCCACATCTTCCAGGTCTTTTACAAAATTCACGAATTTATCATACAACAAACCACCTCTTTTGGCTATTTCAATGGCATTCTGGGTTTGTTTTTCATATTTCCAGATGGAAGCTACCGTCCGCAAGGTGGCCAGTAAGGTGGTCGGACTCACAATAATTACCTTCTGCTGCCAAGCGTAATTAAAAAGTTCATGATCATTCTGCACGGCAAGCCCGAAAGCAGGTTCGATTGGTAAGAACATCAGCACAAAATCCGGTGAATTGATGCCCAGCAATGAAGCATAGTTCTTATCACTTAACTCCTTGATGTGCTTTCTAAT
>JAZBOW010000372.1:0-2312 GCA_036351335.1 Bacteroidales bacterium
CACCAGGTTCACCAGTGCTGCTGCAGCCAGCACAATCACCACTATTAAAATATAATGCAGTATTTCGGAGTTCATATATGTTTACAAATTAAATCATTTTTCCCGGATCTACCCATTCGGTGAATTCAGCATCGGTAACAAAACCCAGTTCCAGCGCCGATTCACGCAATGTTGTTCCTTCTTTATGTGCTTTTTTTGCAATTTGTGCAGCTTTTTCGTAACCGATATGCGTATTCAACGCTGTTACCAGCATCAATGAATTTTCGAGGTTCTTTTTGATATCTTTTTCATTGGCCTCGATGCCCACAACAGCATTTTTTGTGAAGGATACACATGCATCCCCGATCAGGCGTGCTGCCTGCAACAGGTTATACACCATTACCGGTTTAAATACATTTAACTGAAAATGGCCATTCATCCCGCCTGCTGTAATTGCCGCATCATTACCGATCACCTGGGCACAAACCATCGTTAGTGCTTCATTTTGCGTGGGGTTGACCTTGCCCGGCATAATGGATGAGCCGGGTTCGTTGGCTGGTAATTGAATTTCACCAATACTGCATCTTGGTCCTGAAGCCAGCATACGGATGTTGTGGCCGATATGCATTAAACTTACAGCCAGCAATTTCAACGCACCTGATGTCTCCACCATGGCATCGTGTGCTGAAAGGGCTTCAAATTTGTTTTCGGCGGTAATAAACGGAAAACCTGTTAGTTCGGCAATCTTTTTAGCTACTTTATCGGCATATCCCGGGGGCGTGGTAATACCGGTACCAACGGCTGTTCCACCCAAAGCCAATTCCGTCAGGTGTGGTAAAGTGGCTTTTAATGCTTTCAGGCCATGATCAAGCTGGGATACGTAACCGGAAAATTCCTGCCCTAAAGTAAGCGGTGTGGCATCCATCAGGTGGGTACGGCCTGCTTTCACTATATCTTTAAACTCTTTAGCTTTTTTATCCAGCGCATCCCTGAGCATTTCTACACCGGGGATGGTTGTTTCGACCACCATTTTATATGCAGCAATATGCATGGCCGTTGGAAACGTATCGTTGGACGACTGCGATTTATTCACATCGTCATTGGGGTGCAGAGCTTTGGACTTGTCGGTCAAACTGCCCCCGTTGAGCACATGGCCCCGGTTGGCGATCACCTCGTTCATGTTCATGTTCGACTGCGTACCTGAGCCGGTTTGCCAGATCACCAACGGAAAGTTGCCATCCAGTTTTCCTGCCAGGATTTCATTGGCTACGCGGCCAATCAAATCCGCTTTTTCACGGGCCAACACACCCAAATCAGCATTGGTAAGTGCGGCTGCTTTTTTTAAATAGGCAAATGCATGTATGATCTCCTGCGGCATGGAGCCTTCAGGTCCGATTTCAAAGTTCATTTTTGATCGTTGGGTTTGCGCCCCCCAATATTTATCGGCCGGCACTTTTACATCACCCATGGTGTCGTGTTCAATACGGTATTCCATTATATTTCAGGTTTAAATATGAATTTAGGTTTGTTATTTATTTTAATTTTTAAAAAAGCACTTCCAATTTTACTGCCGGATCGCCCCAAACCGCTTTATTGCCTTTTACAACGATAGGCCTTTTAATCAGCTTGGGGTTTTCCACCATGATCCTGATCCACTCATGGTCATTAAATTTTTTGCCTTTGTAGTCCGATTTATAAATGGCTTCCTGTGTCCTCACCATCTCGTGCGGCTTTTTATGGAGCTTCATGAGCAGGGTTTCCAATTCTTTTTCCGAAAGCGGATTTTTTAAATATTCAATCACTTCAATATCATTGGTTTTCTCCTGCATATATTGCAGCCCGGCGCGTGATTTTTTGCAACGTGGGTTGTGGTAAATAGTGTACATTATTGTCTCGTTTTTAAGACTAACAAATTTATTGAATTCTGTTGGATAAATCGGTATTTGTCTGAATTTATCGTTCAGATGATTAAGATAGATTTTACATGCAAAGTATTAAAGGCCAATTCGGAAATAGTTTTCCTGATAAAGCTCAAAAAAGAGGTCTAAACATTCCTGCTATCCGGGAAAAATTAAGGATTATGTGTACCTTTATTCCTGTTATAACCAAATTGGCTGCAATTTCAACTGAGTTAGGAAATAAAATATTTGAAACAATTAATCGGACAAAATGAAAATAGAATATTCATTAGACAAGAGTGATTTTCTTACATACCAACTATATGCTGCAACAAAATCCAAAAACATTAAAAAGAATAGGCGGAATGCAAGATTAATACCACCTGTTTTTTTCATTATTGTTGGAATCTATTTGTCATTTAGAGATAATTCACC
>JAZBOW010000373.1:0-33584 GCA_036351335.1 Bacteroidales bacterium
ACAAATTGTTGAAGACGCGATAGAAGTGAAGGAATTCCCGAAATTTAAAGCCGGGGATACGATCACCGTAACATATAAAATTAAAGAGGGCGAAAAAGAGCGTCAGCAAAAGTACCAAGGTGTTGTTTTACAGCGTGTTGGAAGCGGCCCTACAGAAACATTCACCGTCAGAAAAATCTCTGGAAACGTGGGTGTTGAAAGGATTTTCCCGATCGCTTCTCCTTTTATCGAAGAGATTGTAGTGAATAAAGTGGGTGTGGTCAGAAGGGCTCGTATCTTCTACTTCAGAAAACTTCGTGGTAAAAAAGCCAGAATCAAAGAGAAAAGAATGTAATTCTTTTACTAAAAACATACAAAAACTCCTGCCGAATTATCGGTGGGAGTTTTTTTCTTGTATTTCACTTTGCCTCACTATCTCATACATCAGCACACCCGCAGCAACAGAAACATTGAGTGATTCGATTTCACCCAGCAAGGGAATTTTAACATGAAGGGTTGCTCTTTTCAAATACTCACCCGAAACACCTTCACCTTCAGAGCCCAATACCAGCGCAATAGGTCCGGAAAGGTCTGCTTTGTAGTATACATCATCTGCTTTTTCGGTGGCTGCCACGATTTTCAATCCCGAATTTGTTAAAAAATCAATCGTATATTTTAAGTTATCACTCCGGCAAATAGGCACTTTGAAAATAGCCCCTGCTGATGATTTAATGGTTCCTGAGTTTAACTGGGCCGAGCTTTTTGATGGGATCACCACCGCATGAACGCCTGTAGCCTCGGCTGTTCTTAAAATCGCCCCAAAATTCCTCACATCTGTAATCCTGTCAAGAATTATGACCAATGGAATTTTACCCTCTTCAAAAATGGTGGGTATAATTTGTTCTATATTATCAAATACAATGGGTGAAATATATGCCACAACGCCCTGGTGATTTTTGCGTGTGATCCGGTGGAGTTTCTCAATAGGAACAAACTGGTACGGGATGTTTGTTTCCTTTAGTTGGTTCATTAAATCAGCAAAATTCTCACTACGCAAACCTTTCTGTATCAGAATCTTTTCAACTTCCTTGCCAGCATCAATCGCTTCGAGTACCGGCCTGATGCCATACACCATATCCTGTTTAAAATCTTCTTTCATCATATTATTCATCGGTTTCAAGGTATTCGGCAGGAAGGCTTTTTTTCGTGACCACTCCCATCGTTTTTAATTGCTCCGCCTGGTTGATCAGGTCGCCCCTGCCTGACACTAATTTCTTATGTGCTTCATTATAAGCTTTCTCCGCACCTGCTATGCTTTTACCCACATCTTCAAGGTCTTTTACAAAATTCACGAATTTATCATACAACAAACCACCTCTTTTAGCTATTTCAATCGCATTCTGGGTCTGTTTTTCATATTTCCAGATGGAAGCTACCGTCCGCAACGTGGCCAGTAAAGTAGTCGGACTCACAATAATTACCTTCTGCTGCCAGGCGTAATTAAAAAGCTCGTGATCATTCTGAACGGCAAGGCCGAAAGCAGGTTCGATTGGTAAGAACATCAGCACAAAATCCGGTGAATTGATGCCCAGCAATGAAGCATAGTTCTTATCACTTAACTCCTTGATGTGCTTTCTAATAGAGTCCAAGTGCTTCTTTAATAAAATATCGCGTTGCACTTCGGTATCAGCGCTGGCAAATTCCGTATATGCTGTCAGCGATACTTTGGAGTCAATGACCAGGTGTTTTTCTTCCGGCAAACGGATCACCACATCAGGCCGAAGTATGCTACCATCTTCCGATTTACCCGTGAATTGCATATAATATTCTTCACCTTTGATCAGACCGCTGCGTTCAAGGACACGCTCCAGAATTACTTCGCCCCAGTTACCCTGTTTTTTCGAATCTGATTTCAAAGCTTTAGTTAAATCCTTTGCATCCTTGTCGAGTGCCAGGCTCAACTCATGCAGTTTTCGCAGTTCAACTTTCAAGTCCGTTTGGTCTTTTAAGCCTTGATTATAAGTATCTTCTACTTTTTTTTCAAAATCCTTAATTCTTTCCTTCAAAGGGTTTATCAACTCGCCCATATTTTTCACACTTGTCTGGCTGAACTCCAGCGTATTCTGTTTCAATATTTTATTGGCGATGTTTTCAAATTCCGTCGCAAATTTCTTCTGAAGCTCTTCCAATTGCTTGCGCTCATTATCAAGCTTTTCGCTTATGTGTTCAAAGTCAGATTGGTATTTCACATTCAATTTAGTAGCTTCCTCACGCTTATCCGTTTCCTTTTGCAAATTGGTCTTAAGTTGTAAAATTTCAGTTTCAAGGCTGCTATTTTTTGATTCCAGCACATGTTTCTGGCTTTCCAGTTCCTTTTCCCTGTTTAAAAACTGGTTTTTGCTATATAATTTGATGAGGATAAAACCCAGAATAAAACCGGCCACAACCCCGGCCATCATATATGCAACTTCCATAGTCTATTTTTGAGTAAAATTACAAAAACTACCCCGAATGTATATCATTTAAACCAGTATTGATTCTGAGAATAACCATTTTACTATCAGCTTATTCCGACACCCTTGTATTCCAATGACTTTTATTTTCAATTAATTTTCCTTAATTTTATGGTGATTTAATTTATTCACCGATGAAATACGCAACCATTTTTATTTCATTTCTGTTACTATTAAACCTACCTGCCATTGGGCAAAGTTTCACAAATGCCAGTCCTATCATGACCAAAAAACTGCTCAAAGATTTTATACATGCACATTTGGTTTACCCTGAAATAGCAATTGAAAACAAAACGGAGGGTACTATAGAAATAAAATTCCGAATAGATGAAAAAGGACAAATTACTAAACGTTGGATAGCGAAGCATGTGTCGCCTGAGATTGATACTGCTGCATTGCATTTATTTGATTTGATCTTGTGGAATCCGGCTACATTATATGGGAAAGCTATTGAAAGCCAGGGTGAATTTGAAATACCTTATCAATTAAAAAAGTACCAGAAGTATGTAAAATCAAGGGGATTCGAGCAAATAATCCACGAAGAATACCCAGTAGATTCATCCAACACAATATATTGGCGAACCCAATTGGATGCGCTTCCAAGACCTTTTATTCCGGAGAAATATGATGGCCTGGAAGATTTTATTTTTAATGAAATGAACTATCCTGAAGAAGCCCAAAAACTAGGCATAAAGGGAAGCGTCAAGCTTTCTTTTATCATTGAGGTAAACGGAATTCCTTCCAATATTTATGTCGAAGAAACTGTTGGCGGAGGCTGCTGTGAAGAATCAATAAGAATTTTGCAACTTATAAAATGGATTCCTGGCATTAAAGAAGATACTTATGTCAGAACCAGATATGAATTAGCCATTCATTTCAATCCTACCGATGACCACCGCATTCATCATATTCCAAATCAGTCGAACTCAGGCTTCTAATAAGCTGATACAGCAGGTTGAAGTAAACTTTTTATTTGTGTACTATTTCAAAAAGATTATCTTTGCATTTTTTTAGATTAATTAAAAATTATTATGAAAAGATTTCTATTAATAGCCTTGTTATCAGGCTTTTTTATTGCACAGGCTCAGAACGACACCATCCAGCTCGGGAATTGGACCATTATGGGTAAAGCCAGCTTAAACTTCTCTCAAAGTTATTTTTCAAATTGGTCTGCGGGAGGTGAAAACTCATTGACCACCATTGGAAAATACAATATGACCGCAAATTATCTGAATGGTAAGCATGGGTTTACCAATTGGCTTGATCTGGCCCTGGGTTATTCGATCATTGGTGATGGCAAAGCCATGAAAACCGATGATAAAATTGAATATATCCCTGGTTACACCTACGAACTGAAGGGACCGTGGCTATTCTCAGTTATGGGTAAATTCAGCACCCAATTCGCCAAAGGTTATGATTATGGGGTAGATTCCTCCACATATATTTCAAAATTTATGGCACCCGGTTACATCGACATCGGACCCGGTATACAGTACAAACCAAACGATTGGTTCATGCTCAATATTTCTCCGGCAACAGCTGCCTGGATAGTAGTAAATGATCAAGGACTGGCAGACCAGGGCGCATTTGGCCTCGAGCCAGCTGAATTTGACACCCTCGGAAATGTGATTACACACGCTGAAAAGGTCAAGATGATGTTTGGAGCTAAATTGTTAACAACCATATCTAAGGAAGTGTTTAAGAATGTGACGGTTGGTACAAAACTGGAGCTTTTCTCAGATTATTTAAACAACCCGCAAAATATTGATGTGAACTGGCAAGTACTGATTGGTTTGAAAGTAAATAGCTGGTTGAATGTAGATATTTCAACCGAATTACTTTATGACGATGATATAAATATCACAGACAAAGATGGAAACGTTGGCCCAAGAACACAATTCAAGGAATTTCTGATGTTGAGTGTGGGCTTCGCGTTTTAATATACATGAAGCGAATAGGTATACTGTCGGACACACATGGATTTATACATCCAGGTGTGTCCGATTTTTTTAAGGACTGTGACGAAATCTGGCATGCTGGAGATATAGGCAATATTGAAACATCTGATCAATTATCAGAACTAAAGCCAATCAGAGCTGTTTATGGCAATATTGACGACTCAAAAATACGGACAACGCATCCTGAATACAATTTGTTTAATTGCGAAAAAATTAAAGTCCTGATGATTCACATTGGGGGCTACCCTGGCAGGTACAGCCAAAAAGCAAGGCAGTTAATTGAATTGCACCAACCGCAACTTTTTATTTCAGGCCATTCTCATATACTAAAAGTGATGCCTGATAAAAAGTACAAATTACTTCATATCAATCCCGGATCAGCAGGAAAATCAGGATTACATAAAAAGATAACACTGGTCAGACTGACCATTGATGGCGATCGAATGAAAGATTTGGACGTTTTTGAGGCAGCAAGACATTAATTACAGAAATATACAGAATTTTTACCTGAGCCTGTCGGCTGATCTGATTAGTTTCTCATCGCTCATAATTCCACGATAAGCCAGTATATAAAATACAAATGCCACAAGCGGCATGTATGAGCCAATTTCATAATGCGTTAAACCTCCAGAAGCTTTTTCCAGTATACTAACAAAGTAGAAAAAGAAAGATCCAATCATGATAAGTAGCAGAATAAGTGAAAATCTGAGAAGATTCAACTGCATCCGTCTATTTTTAAAAAGAAAAATCGATAAAACAGTTAATAGAATGATCATTGAATTTACCGCCAGAAGTGGAAAAATAAAATACTCCGGCAATGCTGGTACTTGATCAGGCACCAGGCTCTCAACATTGTATATAAACATTACCAGCGAATCCTTATCACCGATGAATGTGGCCAGTGGAAAGTAATGCAACAAACCCAATGCGATGGCAGAAAGCAATAAAAAAATAGACTGTTTACGTTGAATCATATGATAAAAATTAAATTCGCTGCAAATGTACACATTATCATAACTGTCTCCGATATCCGGATTTAATTTTCAGTTGTTAATCAATTGTTCTTTATTTTTTCATAATCAGTTCGTTTAATATAAAAAATATTATATTTGCAATCGATTAGAATTCTTTTCTGATCATCACAAACTTCCACAAAGAGAATATAAGTTTTTACACTAAATAATTTCGGTTTTAAAATTATAACAATCGAAAAAGAATAAATCCATAATTTATGTATGATATTGTTGAGTTAAATAGCAAATTAGTTGCTGATTTACGACAAATTGCAAAAGACCTTGGAATCCCTAAGGCGGATAAACTTTTAAAAAAAGACCTTATCTACAAAATATTAGACCAGCAGGCGCTAAATCCTTCGGATACTAAAGATGAGAAGGATCAGAAAAGGAAGCCTGAAAGAACTGCACGACCTGAAAGAAAAGGTACTGAAAGAAAACCCGCACACGAAAAAACAGAGCGTAAAGATCAGGACAGAAAGCCAGCACCTGAAAAAGCTGAATCAGAGAATACGGATGACCGCTCAAAAAAAGACAGGCCATCAGACGATTCGCAAAGAAAGAGACAGCGTGTGAAAGAGACACATGACAAGCCAAAGAATGAAAATGAGCCTAAACCAAGGATAGATGTGCTTAAAGAAGAGTCTATCGCGAAAAGAGAACCAAAGCACAACGAACCTTCCAAAGAAGTTCAAAAAGACAAAGATCGAGACCATAGAAGAAATTTCGACCATCAGAAATCGAAAAAAGATAATAATGGACGTAAAGAGGATCAGCAAAATGAGAGAAAGCCTAGAAAAGAATTCGCTTTTGAATTTGAAGGTATGGTATCGGCTGAAGGTGTGCTCGAAATTATGCCTGACGGTTATGGTTTCCTAAGATCTTCTGATTACTATTACCTCAATTCACCCGATGACGTGTATGTTTCTCAATCGCAGATCAAATTATTTGGACTGAAAACTGGAGATACTGTTAAAGGAAATGTGCGTCCTCCAAAAGAAAGCGAAAAATATTTTCCTCTAATTAAAGTGGAGAAAATAAATGGCAAACTGCCTGAAGAAGTACGTGACCGTATTCCTTTTGACTTTTTAACGCCGCTATTTCCGGAAGAGAAATTTACTATCACTGGTCATAAAGACGAATCCATTTCCACAAGGGTGATGGACTTGTTTACACCGATCGGAAAAGGACAACGTGGGTTGATCGTTTCACAGCCAAAAACAGGTAAAACTGTGCTGCTAAAAGAAATCGCCAATGCAATTGCTGCAAATCACCCTGAGGTTTACCTGATCATCCTCCTGATTGACGAACGTCCTGAAGAGGTGACAGATATGGCACGCAGTGTCAATGGTGAAGTAATTGCTTCTACATTTGATGAGCCAGCTGAAAAACACGTAAAAATTGCCAACCTGGTGCTTGAAAAAGCAAAAAGGTTGACAGAGTGCGGACATGATGTAGTGATCCTCTTAGACTCCATTACACGACTTGCCAGGGCATATAATACCATGTCTCCAGCTTCAGGTAAAGTATTATCAGGTGGCGTAGAGGCCAATGCCCTGCAAAAGCCAAAACGTTTCTTTGGTGCTGCCAGAAACATTGAAAATGGTGGTTCGCTAACCATTATTGCAACAGCTTTGATCGATACTGGATCAAAAATGGATGAAGTGATCTTTGAAGAGTTTAAAGGAACCGGTAATATGGAACTTCAATTGGATCGTAAACTTTCCAACAAACGGATCTATCCATCATTCGATATCGTTGCTTCCAGCACAAGGCGAGAGGATTTATTAGTTGATAAGGAAAATTTACAGAGAATCTGGATTCTGCGTAACCACCTATCAGATATGAACCCAATTGAAGCAATGGAGTTTCTAAAAGACCGGATGAAATTTACCCAATCGAATGAAGAATTTCTGATTTCGATGAACAGTTAAAAAGATTTGAACTTGAATATTAAAAAAACCGGCATTAGCCGGTTTTTTGTTTTATACCCAACTCTTCGAAAGTTCTTAGAACTTTGAAGGAGACAGCAGGTTGAAAAGCTTTTTAAAATCAATTCCGTTAAAATTTCCTGAGCTCATCATCAGAATCACTTTTTTACCTTCTCCTGTTTCACGCAGCCATTCGGCCATTTGCGCCGAATCAGTAAAAACTTCTAAATCTTTTTTCCCGAAAGCCTCCTTTATATCATTTGGGCTGATATATTCCAGTTTCTTCATCTCAACCGTATGTGGATTGTAGTAGGTGCATCCTTTGTCGGCCATTTTAAATGAACCCTCATATTGTGATAAGAAGTCTTTATTCAAACTGCTGAAAGTATGAAGTTCCAAACAGGCAATCAGTTCGTAATCGGCGTATTGTTCTTTTACAGCATTGATAGTAGCTTTCACTTTAGACGGCGCATGAGCGAAATCTTTGTATAAAATAAACCGATCGTTTCTTTCGATTAATTCCAGTCGGTTTGAGGTTCCTTCAAAGCCAGAAATGGCCTCGTCAAAATCATTTTCACTAATACCCATCGACTTACAAACCAATCTGGCACCACCTAAATTCATCATATTGTGTTTTCCAAATACCTTTAATGGGATATTTCTCCCATTGGATTTAAGATAGGTAACACCTTCTTCAATCAGATAATCCGACACCTGGTAGGGAATAATTTCCAGATCATCTCTTTTGTTTTCCTGAACCAATCCATGCAGCACCTCGTTATCTGTACTATAAATAAGTACACCCTCCTTTTCAATCAATTGAATAAATTTGGAGAACTGTTCATTATAGTTTTCAATGGTCGGAAATACGTTAATATGATCCCACGCAATCCCAGAAATTAAAGCAATGTGCGGGTGATACCAGTGAAATTTCGGTCTCCGGTCAATGGGTGAACTCAGGTATTCATCACCTTCGAATATCATGATTGACGCATGATCACTCAGTTGCACCATCACATCGAAGTTCTCGATCTTAGAACCAACCAGGTAGTCGAAATCCATACTGCAATGTTTCATTACATGCATGATCATGGCCGTAATAGTCGTTTTACCATGACTTCCCCCGATGACTACTCGTTTTTTGTTTTTTGAATGTTCATACAGGTATTCAGGGTAAGAATAGATTTTTAAACCCAGTTCCTGTGCTCGTAAAAGTTCAGGGTTATCAATTCGGGCATGCATCCCCAGGATGATTACATCGATAGTATTATCAATCTTGTCAGGAAACCATCCAAATGCAGAAGGCAATAGTCTGTAGGATTCTAACCGGCTTCTTGAAGGTTCAAATATCTCATCATCGGAGCCGGAAACAATATGACCATTCTTTTTAAGGGCAATCGCCAAGTTATGCATAACACTGCCACCAATGGCTATTAAATGAATCTTCATGTGTTGACTTTTAAGATTTAAGTGCCTTCATATATATACGAAACAACTGCTTCCCTATCGCATCAGGTGAAAACTCATGACGCGCTTTATTTTGTATAGCTTTCCTGTCGAATACCAGTTGATTATCAAGGTATTTATTTAAAAGGTCTTCAAGTGTAGTTTCATCAGCAGCTTCGAGTAAACGTCCATTTGTATCATTCACAAATTCAGGTATCCCTCCCACTGCGGTGGCAATGACAGGTATTCCCAGTGCAAAACTTTCATTGATCACCACCGGAAAATTCTCATAATTACTGAACACGACCATCGCATCAGCAGTGGCCATTTGATTTACCAGTTCCTTACCTTCCAACAAGCCTGTAAATTCAATGATCTTATCATTCAAACCCAGGTCGGTTGCGTACTGCTTCAGGAATTCAAAATCCATCCCGTCGCCTACTAATTTAAATTTAAAATCTTTTCTCTTTTTTGTGAGAGAACTGATGACATGTGTTAATCCGCTGATATTCTTTGACTTATCTTCAAAACAACTTACGTGGATGAACGTGGTTTTAGGGTCACCTTGCTTACCCTTGTTGGGGAACCTTAGAAAATCATCCGTAACCACATTGGCCAACACTTTATAATGGGCATTTTTAAGTCCATGGTTTTGCATGGCGTTGGCCAGGTTTTGCGTGACAGTTGTAACCGCAGAAGCATGCTTTACAACAATTCGTGTAACCCACTTTCGAAAACTTCCTTTGAACTCATTGGTTAATGGCAAATATCTTGACCAATGTTCGCTGACCACATAAGGTATCCGGTGGAAGATCCTGTAATATAATGCTATCAAACCAAGACGGGTTAAAATATGAATATGGATCAGGTCAATTTGTTCCAATTCAGTTCTGATAGCCCGGATACCTATTTTATTGGCTTTATAAAACCGGTACATCTTGATCAGTTTGCCGAGAAGGAAGAAATTCTTACATGGATTTTTATAATAAACTTTGGCCGTTGGGATGTCATTTATTTGTTCGATCTCGATCTCAAATCGTTGTGTCTGTTCCTCATAATCAACCGCATGCACATATACCACACCTACATCACAATATCTTGAAACCGCCTCGGTATGCCTTTGTATGAATAAGCCAGGCATGGGATCATAACGGTTAGGATACCACCTGGAAAGATGCAAAACTTTGATTTTCTGAGCGCCCGTGTTATTCATTCTGCAAAATAATTATCTACAAATGTAATGGCATTTTTTAATCTTTCGGAATCCTGGCCTTTGACCACTCGATAATTAAAATTGTAGTGTTCAAGTTCCTTTACGAATTGTTCAAATAGATATTCCCTGTTTTCCGGGTTTTCTCTTAACACATCAGGTTGCCATTCCAGATCAGGGTAGCAGAGTAAATATAAATCATACGGATGTTCAACCAACATCCTTTCAATCCATTCAGGAACCTTTTTGTATACTTCCCGGCACCATATCTTTGCCACCAGCATATCCGTATCACAAAACAAATATTGATTGGTCATATCCAAATACTTCATTTCGCTGGCTAGCTGTCCTTGGGCTATTTTCAACACGTCTTCCAATGAATAATCAGTGCCTATATCTTTTAAATACTCACGCGAATATTCTGGCACGTAAACAGTTTTATAATGCCTGGCCAAATTGGCTGCCAGTTCACTTTTACCTGTCGATTCGGGACCTGTTATGGAAATTCGCTTAGGCATATCTTATATCCCGAGTTTGATTTTCAATGGCATTTTTCCAAGAAAAATATGCGAATATCGCGATGACCAGAAAAACGGAGTATTGAATGGCTGTAAAACCATAACCCTTCACAAAATACAATGGAATCGACACCACATCACCCACGATCCATAGTGTCCAGTTCTCTATTTTCTTATTGGCCATCAGCCACATAGCTGCAAAGAAGATGCCCGTTGTGAAGGTGTCAAGAAAGGGTGTAGCCAATCTGGCATCCTCCACATTCCCTGAAGTAAGGTGTTTCCAGGCAAAGGATACGCTCTCAGAAAAGTTCAAATGATTCGGCATCACATCATAATACCGGTACACAACAATGACAAACACGGAGGTAAACAAAAAAATCCCAAAAGCCTTAAGCTTATCAATAAGATTTGTGCGGCTGATTGAAATATGGGTTTGTTTATCGTCAATTACTTTGTGCCACATATACCAGCCATATATACTCATCAATGTGTAATATACATTGATGATCAAATCACCGTACAATGTCCATTGCGAAAGCAGATACACATAAATAGCAGTACTGATTATGCCGGTAGGAAAAACCAGGATATTTTCCTTACGAGCAAAAAACACACTTATCACACCAAATATGGCTGCAAGCAATTCAAGAATTATATTGAAGGTCGTTGCTGATTGGTATGGTTCTATAAAAAACTGAAATAAATTGCTCATCTAATGCTTACTGGCGTGTATTTGCAAATCTGCATTCACGATTTTCAGGATAAAAACCGAATGTGGCAATTCAAATGATTTCTCAATCTCTTTTGTGATCGATTGCATTACGTAACTATACTCGCCAAACACCTGGGTACTCATCCCACTGGTAGTCACTGTCAAATCAGGGTATTGGTTTAGCCGGTGGATAAAATCTTTGATCGGTGGAATAAACTCGTCATGAAGCGGATAATAACTGATTTCTATGGATGTATTCATTTGATGACCTTTTAAAAATTCAAAGTTAAGATTATTCTTATTTTCTTACTTTCGTATCTTAAAAAAACCGGTAAAATGACAAAGAAAATTCTATTAGTTGCAGGTATTATTGGGGCATTGAGTATTATCATGGATGCATTGGGCAATTTATACTTTATTGATTTTATATCAGATGAAGACCAAACAGTTTATAACCATGGGGTTTTATACCAAATGATTCATGCTTTGGCACTGGTAAGTGTTGTTTTCCTGAATCGGTATTTCAAGCCGAAATACGTGAATATCATTTTTATGATGTTTGTTACAGGCACCATTCTGGTATCAGGCACTTTATACCTTATCGCCTTGGAAAATATGCTTAAAACCGGGTTTAGTATGTTGAGACCATTTACTGCAATTGGCGGATTACTGCTTGTAATTGGCTGGCTCACCCTTGCCTATCTTGGAATAGATTACAAATCGAAAAAACGTTAGAAAAGGGACTACATTCTAATTTTTTAACGCATATCAATGACATCCACCTCAGGATAATCAGCTGGATCGAAAGTGAAAGTCGAATCAGGTAAATCGAGGTTAGGCTGCAAGTTTATAATGTGGTAAGTAAACACATTGCCACTTTTATCATAAACCGAAAAATTCTCCAGGCTCAGATTTTTCTCATTTACCAATAAGCTAAGCTGCTCAAATTGGTTGCCTTCATTGGGTTTGAGATTGATCAATTTCAAGTCTGAGTTTTTATACTTGCTATCTGAATCAAACTTGGCTTTATAATCTTCGTTGTAAGTAGTAAGAATTTTATTGGGTGAGATGCTCTCATCGCTTTCGTCCACATTGCTTACCATTACTTCATCCGAGTCAACTATATAGGTCCATATGGTTGCTCCATCGCTGATTATGATCTGCCCTTCCATTTCTATTCTGTAACTATCGCCTTTCAGGTAAATTATTCCTGATTTTTTCTCATCGATATCCATATCATGGTTGACCATGGTATATGCCAGGTCTGCCTTTAGGTTTTTGTAAGATGCTGTTTTATCTACCACACTTCCCAATAGTTCTTCTGCTTTTTTATCGCTCTGTGCATGTACTATACCACCGAATAGGAATCCAGAAAGTACAATGCTTTTAATAATAATATTCATAGATTTAAATGTTATCGTTCTTATTCATGTCAAGGTCTTTCAAAAACTGTTCCAAAGCCATTTCGTTCGCTACTTTAACTTCACGGGCTTTGCTGCCTTCGAATGGGCCAACAATACCGGCTGCTTCCAACTGGTCAATAATTCTTCCGGCTCGATTGTAGCCCAATTTCAGTTTTCTCTGCAACAATGAAGTAGATCCTTGCTGTGTTTGAACGATGATCCTGGCCGCATCTTCAAAAAGTTCATCCCTATCATTAGGATCAAATTCATTTTTTGAATCGACTTCTTCATCATAGTATTCAGGCAGGTGGTAAGCATCAGGATAAGCACGCTGTGCGCCGATAAAGTCTGTTACGGTATCCACTTCCGGTGTATCTATAAATGCACATTGCAATCGGATCAGATCGTTGCCGGTGGAAAGCAACATGTCTCCCCTACCCACCAGTTGGTCTGCACCTCCAGTATCAAGTATGGTTCTTGAGTCGATTTTTGAAATGACTCGAAAGGCAATCCTAGCAGGGAAATTGGCCTTAATGGTTCCGGTAATAATATTTACAGAAGGTCTTTGTGTGGCGATAATCAGGTGAATACCAACGGCCCTTGCGAGCTGCGCCAGCCGGGTAATGGGTCCTTCAACTTCTTTCCCAGCGGTCATGATCAAGTCAGCGAATTCGTCCACCACCAGCACAAAATATGGCAAATAACGATGTCCATGGTTGGGATTTAACTTACGGGCGATGAACTTTGTATTATATTCTTTGACATTTCTTACCTGGGCATCTTTAAGCAATTCGTACCTATTATCCATTTCAATACCCAGCGAGTTCAATGTTCTCACTACTTTCCGGGTATCGGTTATAATGGCTTCTTCCGAATCAGGCAATTTAGCCAGGTAATGCCTTTCAATTTTAGAATATAAAGTGAGTTCAACCTTTTTAGGGTCAACTAAAATAAATTTTAACTCAGCCGGATGTTTTTTATATAACAGAGATGCAATGATGGCATTCAGCCCAACAGATTTTCCCTGGCCTGTAGCTCCTGCCATCAGGATATGCGGCATTTTAGCCAGATCAGCTACATAGCTTTCATTGGCAACAGTTTTTCCCAATCCAAATGGCAGTTCATACTTACTGCTTTGAAAGCGTTCAGAAGCCAATATTGAACGCATGGAAACAATTGTAGGGTTTTTATTCGGCACTTCAATCCCCACCGTACCTTTTCCCGGAATCGGGGCAATGATCCTGATACCCATGGCTGAAAGACTTAGGGCAATATCATCTTCAAGGTTTTTGATCTTTGAAATTCGGATACCCGGAGCGGGCACAATTTCATATAGTGTGATGGTGGGCCCAATGGTTGCTTTGATCTTCGTGATACTGATGGAATAATGGTTCAGCGTTTCGACAATCTTGTTTTTATTGGCCTCCAGTTCTTCTTTATCCACTCTAATATCGCCATCATCATATTCACTCAGCAAATCCAGCGGAGGCATTTTGAAGTTGGGAAGATCAAGAGTTGGATCAAAAGAAGTATCGATCCCAAAGTGTTCACCAGGTTTTACTTTATCTGTCTTTTCTTCGGCAACCGTCTCTTCGATGGTTAACTCAATCTCTCCACCTGAGGCATCATCCGGTGTTTCACCGTCGATACCTTTATCCACTTCAATTTTAAACGAATCGTCTGCTACCTTCTTGCTTTTTACCTCTTCAAAATCAGATTCATCTTCATCAACGGCAAACTCAACAGTATTATAAATATCTTCCCTCGCGGTATTTATTTCATTTTCTATCTGGTCGTCTTTCTTTGCAAAAACCTTAAGTTTACTAAAAGAAATCCTGAAATCAATTAAAATAAATATGGCCGGCACCAAAATGATTAGCAGGATTAAGCCTACCGGACCCAGATAGTTTGTAAGCCAAATATTAAGTTGACTTCCTGTGATGCCTCCCAGGATGTCCCACGGATGTTCAGAAAATAATTTTTTAAATACGAGTGGCAACCATAGCAAGCCGACAATAATAATCTGAAACCAAATCCAAAAGCTGAACATTTTAATTTTCGCCATCATTCTCAGGCCGATACTAAACAGTAATACCGGAATAAAGAAAGAGCCAATTCCAGCAACTTTTACCATATAACCCGAAAGCCAGACACCCACGCTGCCCGTCCAGTTTTTTACAATCTCTGTGTGATCTTTGAAATCTTTTACATCTGCTTCGAACCAGTTCACAAAAAATGAAATGATGGCCAACAGCAGGTAAATGGCAATGACAAGGAATATAAAACCTGTAATCCGCCTTACTCTTGGATCGACAGGTTTTTTTGCCCTGGGTTCACGCCTGCTTTTCCTCACCCGTTTTTTCTTCTCAGGCTTCGGTTTGGGTTTATCCTTAAGTTTATTTGTTTTGATCTTATTGGTTCGCGACGACATCAAATACTGCTTTAATTATCGCAAAAATAATAAAAAGAGCGACCTGAATAACCGTGCGAAATAGCGCATTTATTAATTGTTTGCAGGAATAATATGCAGCCTGTATTATGCCTCAAAATTACTTTACAATAGAGAACAACCGGTTCCACCTGATCTTTCCGTCGAATAACGATTTGTTTTTATCCAATGACAGCCAGATAAATTCCGCTTTACCAACAATATGGTCTTCGGGTACAAAGCCCCAGAAACGAGAATCAGCAGAATTATGCCTGTTATCTCCCATCATCCAGTAATAATCCATCCGAGGTGTATACTGGCTTACTTCCTCCCCGTTAATCAGAATGCTTTCTCCATCTACCGCTAAAACATTTCCTTCGTAGGTAACTATAAGCCTTTCATAAATGGGCAGGTTTTCTGCATGAAGTGGTATAGGTACTCCTTTTTGCGGAATATAAACAGGTCCAAAATTATCGCGGTTCCATCTGAGGGCAGGATCTTGCGGGAACACATCAGGATTCCACTGGCCTGCCGGTTCATTCATCACTTCAACGCTTTTCACGATTGGTAACTTTGCAAGTTCCTTACTGGCTTCATTGGTTAATACATACATAAACTGACCGGGCACATTGGTTCGGGTGCCTTCCGTAATATCCAGGCGGTCTAACACAATCGAATTAATGCTTGAACCATCTGTTTGTACAATATATTGGTATTGCAATTTTTCTGGGTTTTCAGCAGGTTTCCCGTTAATATACACCTGCCTGTTGATAATCTGCAGGGTATCACCATGTTTACCAATGCATCTTTTTACATAATTTTCGCGTTTATCAACCGGGCGGACTACAATATCTCCAAAATTACGCTTATCAGTCCAAACTCTTTCCCGTCCATACTGATTTACCAACACATAATAACTCACATTGCTCTGAAAACGTGTAGATACGGTATCACCTTCGGGATAATTAAAAACCACAGCATCGTTTCTGTCGACCTGGCTAAATCCCGGGAAACGGTAATAAGGCAATGTAATCCACTCGACATAGGATTTTGTGGAAGTAGACAACGGTAATGTATGATGTACAAATGGAAATGCAATGGGCGTATTCGGAACTTTCGGTCCGTAATTGATCTTACTCACAAACAGATAATCTCCCACCAACATTGATTTTTCCATAGAAGAAGTAGGAATGGTATATGCTTCCAATAAAAAAGTACGGATGATCGTAGCTGCGACCACAGCAAAAATTATAGCATCAACCCATTCACGAACGAATCCTTTTTTAATTTCCTGCCTGTTGTCAGGATCTACATATAATTCATCACTTTTAAAACCAATAAAGGGTAGGTAAATAAAAGGTACCACAACAGCCAGAAACTGTTCCCAAAGCATAAATTTATTGAAACACTTTACAAGCTCCACCAGCATCAGCATGTACATAAATACATTCAGGAAAGGTACCAGCAGCAAAGCATACCACCACAAAGGTTTTTTTATAATCTTTAGGAAAACATACAGGTTATAGAAAGGAATAAGGGTTTGCCATCCATGTTTTCCCGCTTTTTCGAAAAGCATCCAAGCGAATATTGTGGGAATGGTAAATGATAAGGGCAATAGGATAAATAATGCTAACATGTTTCCTGTTTAAATGATTTGCAAGATAGCTTCTATCAGCTATCATTCAAGTTAAATATTGTTAAGAATAACGCGGCAAATCTAATAAGTTTTAGTGATTATTAGCAAATTATATACATTGGCAATGTATGATGCATATTGCCAGTATTAATTCTCTGACATGGTATACATAAATTCATACTTATCCAAACTGAAAATGACACCACCCGATTTAGCTTCCTTATTAAAAAATGACAGGTCGTATACCAGTTTTTTTTGAATCAACTCACGACAAGGATCATGATCAGTTAATTTCAGATACAGCGCATTCCGATGTGGCATAACCGCCATTACCTGTGGCTTATAAAACATCTCAAAATCTGCATCGCCACACCCACCTCCATACGTTACATAAACAAAAAGTGTTTGATCTTTCATAGCAATGGAATCGATGTTGAAATGATCAGTTGCCAGACTATCTAATGGCGGCGCATACAGGCTTATTTTATCTGCGCCTTGTTCACTTACCTGACTCGTTTCAGTTGCTTTTTTAGTCATGTTGCATGATGATAGTATCATGGTGATTATAAAAATCACAATAAAAGTAAATTGTCTGTTCATGTTTTAAATTTAAGTAAATCCTCCATGGTAAAAATGCCTTGTTTATCTTTTATTAAAGCGGCAGCTAGTATAGCCCCATTTGCAAAAGCCGATCGGTTTTTTGCTTTATGAATAAGCTCAATCTTATCCATTTGAGATGTATATGCTACTTTATGCGTGCCTGTTACACTTCCTATTCTTTTTGAAATTATGGGCAGCTCCTGTATATCTTTTGGGGGATTGTTTACCCAAGCCTTCAGATGATCAATTTCTTGGATAATATCTTCTCCCGCTTTAATAGCTGTACCGCTTGGCGCATCCAGTTTTTGTATGTGATGCGTCTCCTTGACCTTCACTGTATAACCATCAACCTGATTCATGATCCTGGCCATTTCAAGGTTCATTTTGAAAAAGATATTAACGCCAATGCTAAAATTGGGTGCATAAAAAAGCGTTGCATTTTGTTCTTTACATTTTTTCTTTACCTCATCCAGTCTATCGTACCATCCGGTTGTGCCTGTTATGATCGGAATGTGAATAGCAAATGATTTTAACAGTATCTCAACGACTGATCCAGGCTCACTAAAATCGATGATTACATCGGATGTTTTTATTGCCGGAAGCTGGCCATTCCAGTCATCTGTATTATCCACTATCGCTACTATCGAATGGTTATTTATAATGGCAGCTTTTTCTATTTCCCTGCCCATTTTTCCGTAGCCGGATATTGTGATCTTCATACTTATTAAAATTTTAAAGAAACTGTAAACCCATTAAACGCCGGAGTTGGTGACGCATTTGAAAATGAAGGCTGCGCCATCCAACTTGCGGGTTGAATATTGGGTTGTACCTGCAGAGTGGTTGTTTCATCGATTTCCCAGTAATATAGATGGGCATCAACGGTGGCGTCAAGCATTTGCAATATATACCACAAGCCCATTACAATGAATGATAATTCCATATTTCGGCGATACCCATCACGGATGGTTTGCAGATTCTGCGCCGTATAATTTTGTGCCAACGGATTTTCACAATCGTCACCTTCGTTTATTTTGCAAGTGTATGCTTCTTTATATTGAAGGTAATAATTCCGGTTGTCAAAGGCAAAATACCCAATGACTCCAAAACCGGCATACACAATTGGGAGCTTCCAGTATTTTTTATTGTAAATCTGACCTAAGCCAGGGAATAGCGAAAGATAAGTCGCTGTTTTTGGATTTGGCTTACTGAAAAACGTATCAATTTTTTGATTGATTTGTTTGGATTGCTTCATAAACAAAGCAGTTCGATATTCTTTCTCCTCTACCTTTAAAGAAGTACTTTTCAGGTCTTTCTGTGCATGCACGAATATTGGTGCTAACAGAAAAGCGAGCCAAAGAAAAGTACTGGCCAGCTGTAATTTATGATAGAAATGTATACTCAAAGTAATGTTTAGTCCTGAATGATTGAGATTATATGATCCAATTCATTGTCGTTGTTAAACCTGATAACGATACTTCCGGTTCCTTTATTGTTGCGTCTTAAACTCACTTTTGTACCTAATTTACGGCTCAATGCATCGGGTGTTTCCTGGTATTTTTCAGGTATGATTGTTGTCGCATGTGCTTTAACCTTCTCTGATTGCGGCTTTTCCCGTTCCCTCACCAATTGCTCAATTTGCCTTACACTCAAATCTTCATTGATGATCTTTTCCAGTAAATGTTCCTGAAAAGCCGTATCTTCAATGGTGATCAGGGCGCGGGCATGTCCCATGGTGATCATCTCATCCCGCAAGGCAATTTGCACTTTTGGGGGTAATTTCAGCAACCTTAAAAAATTGGTAATTGTGGAGCGGTTTCGCCCCAGCCTGCTGCTGAGCTTTTCCTGTGTCAAATCACACTCTTCAATAAGCCTTTTATAGCTGATGGCAACTTCAATAGCATTCAAATCTTTCCTGTGAATGTTTTCGATCAGGGCTAGTTCGAGCATCTGCTCATCGTTGGCCACGCGGATGAACGCCGGAATTTGTTCAATTCCTGCCATTTGCGATGCGCGCAGCCTACGTTCACCGGCAATAAGCTGGTATTTATCGAAGCCTAATTTACGAACCGTAACCGGCTGGATGACGCCCTGCACTTTAATCGATTCGGACAATTCCCGCAATTCCATTTGGTCGAAATCTGTTCGTGGTTGAAACGGGTTCACCTCAATTTTTGAAATGGCGATTTCAGCAATGGCACCTGCTACAAACCCGCCGGAAATATCCGTTGACGTGATATCTGTTTCGGGGCTGCTTAAAATAGCATCCAGGCCCCTGCCCAGCGCTTTTTTCTTATGCTTGCTATTCGTCATCAGCTACATCTATAAGTTTATCGGCGGCATTGATGGTGGTCATATTATTTTTCTGCAGAATTTCCCTGGCCAGGTTCAGGTAATTTACAGCACCGGTACTGGTTGCATCATACATGATGATGGAACTCCCAAAACTGGGTGCTTCACCCAGCCTGGTATTTCGGTTGATAATGGTGTCAAATACCATTTGCTGGAAGTGCGTTTTTACCTCTTCGATAACTTGCTTAGAAAGGTTGAGTCGTGAATCGAACATGGTGAGCAATATGCCTTCAATATCAAGTTCAGGATTTAACCTGCCCTGCACTATTTTTATGGTATTCAATAACTTACCAAGCCCTTCCAATGCGAAATATTCACATTGTACAGGGATGATTACTGAATCGGCTGCAGCCAGTGCATTTACAGTAATCAATCCAAGCGAAGGCGAACAATCGATAATGATGAAATCATAATTTTCCTTCACCTTTTCAAGGGCTTTGCGCATTTTCTTTTCGCGATTGGGCAAATTAATAATTTCTATTTCGGCACCTACAAGGTCGATATGTGCAGGCAGCAAATCAAGATTCGGTGTTTCGGTATGCAGGATAACATTTGAAGGATCAATATCATCAATAATACATTCGTAGATGCTCGTGGTGATATTTTTAGGATCAAACCCTATTCCTGATGTGGCGTTGGCCTGTGGGTCGGCATCCACAATTAAAGTTTTATACTCTAGCACGGCAAGGCTCGCCGCCAGATTGATTGAAGTTGTTGTTTTACCTACGCCTCCTTTTTGATTTGTTATCGCGATGGTTTTTCCCATAATTGATTCATCTCATATTTGATTTGACCTTTTACAAAATTAGGGTATTCGGTTGCAGCGGACTTTTTTGTGGCATCCAAGTTATTAACACAGAAAGGTATTCTTTAACAGGCAGTTAAAGTATAGCAAGAGTCTTATTTTAATAAATCTTTTGACTACCGCTACAGAACTTTTACCGTTGACAAAAGTTTATCCGTTAATGGTTTTGCTTTCAGTTATAAATCTTCAAAACTTACATCTGTTGAAGACTCATCAGTCGCAACATCTTTATCTTCAGGAACTTCCTCTTCAACAGGTTTTTCGCCAGTTTGAATAAACTTAACCGCCGTTTCAAACCCATTGGAGAATTTTTCGAAATCTTCCTGGTAGAGAAATATTTTATGCTTCTCGTAGAAAAATTTGCCTTGCTCTGCATCAAAACGACGTTTGCTTTCAGTGATCGTCAAATAATACTGGTCGGTCCTGGTCGCTTTCACATCGAAAAAATAGGTGCGTTTTCCTGCTCTTATGGCCTGCGAAAAAATATCCTCTCTTCTTTCCTGTTTTTCTTTCTCTTCCATCTAACTCCAAATTTATTAAAGGTTAACTGTAACAAAAATATAAATTTAATCAGTCAACTCGTTTTCTTAGGGATTTTTGTTCAAAAAATATATGAAATGTTTATAAACGGGATGCAGGCTTGAAACCACAGTAGCCAATGACGCAAATTAATCCGATTCATATTATTTAAACAGATGTTTATCATAAAGATTTTGTTTATAGTTGATGATTTAATAGTTTCGCAGCTTAATTAAACTACATGGAATTAGAACTAAAGCGCCCCATTGCCTTTTTTGATCTTGAAACAACCGGATTGAACGCCGCAAAAGACAGAATTGTTGAAATCAGTATTTATAAAGTACATCCAAATGGAACAGAAGAAACAAAAACCTGGCTGTTAAACCCTGATTACCCCATTTCGGAAGAAGCCAGTAGTATTCATGGTTTCACAATGGATGATATAAAAGATTGCCCTACTTTTAAACAGGAAGCCAAAAATATCAGCGATTTTTTAAGCAATTGCGACCTGGCGGGATTCAATTCTATCAAATTTGATATTCCAATGCTCGTGGAAGAATTTTTACGTGCCGAGGTGGACTTTGATGTGAGAACCCGCAAAATGATCGATGTGCAAAATATTTTTATGAAGATGGAACCCCGCACCCTGGAAGCTGCCAGCAGGTATTATCTTGGCAAAGAATTAGACGGTGCCCATTCGGCAGAAGTTGATGCTAAAGCCACTTACGAGGTTTTAAAAGCGCAACTGGATAAATATAAAGATGCTACTTATAAAGATAATCAGGGAGTAGAATCAACGCCCGTCGTGAATGATATGAATGCGCTTCATAGTTTTTCAAGCCACCATAGGAATGCCGACCTGATGGGGCAGATCATCCTGAATGACGAAGGGTTGGAAGTAATCAACTTTGGCAAACATAAAGGAAAAACAGTAGAAGAAGTATTTACAAAAGAGCCTTCTTATTATAACTGGATGATGAATGCCGATTTCCCGATTTTTACAAAGAAACTGATTACGACAATTAAACTGAGGATGGGATTGAATAAGTAGAAGTAGTTAGAAGTCGGAAGTTAGCGTTAGAAGTTTGGTAAAAGAAACCTATTTGAAATAATATAACCCATGAAAATAATCTGCATCGGACGAAATTATGTGGAACATGCCAAAGAATTAAGCAATCCGGTTCCGAAAAAGCCTGTTTTCTTCATGAAACCTGATACAGCGCTATTACAAAAAAACAACCCCTTCTTCTATCCTTCTTTTTCAGAAGATGTACACTACGAAGTTGAACTTGTTTTGCGTATTTGCAAAAACGGTCGGCATATTGAAGAAAAATTTGCCAACAATTATTATGATGAGATTGGCATCGGTATTGATTTCACCGCACGCGACATACAGGCCGAATGCAAGAAAAAAGGTCTGCCCTGGGAAATTGCCAAGGCTTTCGACCAATCAGCTCCCATAGGTAAGTTTATTAAAACCAGCCAAGTAAGCGACATGAACAATATCAACTTTTCGCTAAAAATTAATGATGAGATCAGGCAACGGGGCAATTCCAAAGATATGATCTTTAGTTTTGACCAGATCGTTGCTTATGTATCGAAATTTATTACGCTAAGAGAAGGAGATTATATTTTTACGGGTACACCTGAAGGAGTGGGGCCGGCAAAAATTGATGACCGATTTGAAGCATTTATTGAAAACAAGAAACTGCTGGATTTTAACGTGAAGTAAAAACTTTACTTGAGCACCATATCATCGATTACCTTTTTTCCAACCTCATCATTCAACATTTTTACAATTTTGGAACGTGACAAGAGCAGTTCGCTTCTGATAACCGAGGAGTCGAGACTTACATAAAGAATTCTATTTTTAATATAAAGATTCACCGTATGCTTCCCGATGATACCACCTACCACCTTTTCCCACGAGTCTTTGAGTTTGGCTTCGTCAAGTTGCATATCCCAACTATATACTTTAAGCAATCGTTCGATCACTTCCTTTAGCGTAAAATCATTTTCTCTTTTAATCATCTAATGTGCTTACTTTCCCGTCGTCAACAGCAAATATTTTATGGTCAATATTCACTTCTTTAAAAATCTTTTCGATACGTTGTTTCTGGGTGTCCGTAATGAATATCTGTCCGAAATTATTTTCGCTCACCAGGCTGATAATCGACTGCACCCTTGAATCATCCAGTTTATCAAAAATATCGTCGAAGAGCAGGATGGGTTTGAATTTCTTGATTCGCCGAGTGTACTCAAACTGCGCAAGTTTTACGGCAATTACAAATGATTTTTGTTGTCCTTGCGATCCATATTTCTTCACCGGATA
Organism: Bacteroidales bacterium; assembly: GCA_036351335.1. Taxonomy (GTDB): domain Bacteria; phylum Bacteroidota; class Bacteroidia; order Bacteroidales; family F082; genus UBA4459. The sequence goes on from JAZBOW010000373.1 coordinate 23,353, forward strand.
CCCATCTATTGAAAACGATAAATCATCTTTATGTATCCCACAGGTAGTGTAACGTACTATTCTATCCTTATCAAGATTGTTCTGTAATAGTGCATGCAAAGCCGTTTCATGCATTTGTGAATCATACATAATTTCAACAGACTCCTTACCTCCGGACAAAAACCGATAATAATCATTGAATAAGGGATTAAAATCAGCAAGAAAATCTTTTCTTTTTACAAACAACAACGAGCCTAATCCGGCCAATTTCTCATTCCATATATCCAAAGAAGCTGCATCAAAATAATGCTGTTCTGCGAAACGTTTTAACAACGTATTCCGCTGCAACAATGCTTTGTTATAACTGATCAGATCTCCCAGATACACCCTGTCGAATTGTGAAATCACGCTGTCAATATATTTACGCCTAGCTTCGCTTCCATCATTGATCAGATCACGATCGTAAGGAGAGATCATCACTAAGGGTATTTTTCCGATGTGATCAGCCAATCGGTCGTAATCCTTTTTATTTTCTTTAAATATTTTCTTGCTATTCCGCTTTTGAATACAACTGTATAGATTATCAGTGCTTCCGGAATTATTATACCTGCCGTGGATCGCAAAAAAATCGGCATTGTGCAATATACTTTGCGAATCTACCGGATTAAAATAACTTTTACAGAAGGAAAGGTAATGGATGGCATCTAGCACATTGGTTTTTCCGGCACCGTTATTACCCACAAAGCAGTTTATCTTATCGCTGAAAACCAACTCGCTTTCAGTATAATTCTTAAAATTTACCAGGTTCAATTTTTGTAGAAACATGTGCTATTTTCTTCGTGTAAAAGTACAAATTTGTGTGATAGGAATTTGGTTTGGGTTACTGGTTGCTGGATACCGATTGAAGGTCTTGGAAACGCTCAGCAGTATGTTCTGCTCGTCTGCATTACCTCCTACTCCCAAAAGGTGATGCCCACGCACGTGCCATTTCGTATTTAATCATTCATCTTCCGCACTTCAACAGCAATTTGCTCCAACATCCACCGGGGAGTTGAAGTGGCCCCCGTAATTCCAATACTTTCTATATCTTCAAACCAGGGTTTTTCCAATTCGCCAACCGATGAAATTACATAGGTATTGCTATTCACTGATTTGCAGGTTTCGGATAATACTTTTCCATTCGAGCTTTGCTTCCCAGTTACAAAAATGACCATGTCAAATTTCTTCGCAAAACGTTCTAATAAAGGACCTCGTTTTGCAACCTGCTTGCAAATTGTTTTTTTGCCAGTGAAAGCCTCTGCGACTTTTAAACCATTTTCTGACAACCGGTGCTTTATTTCTTTTTCAAGATGATGGTATTCGGCTTCACTTTTAGTGGTTTGAGAGAAAAGCGTTACTGGCTTTCTAAAATCAATTGCGTCCAAATCCAGTAATGAAGAAACTACTTTTGCCTGTCCACTTGTCTGACCGATCAAACCAATCACTTCAGGATGGTCTTTCATGCCAAATACTACAATTTGGCCTCCTCTTTGAAGCATTTCCTCATATGAACAAATTATTTTATACTGAAGCTGCTTCACAATAGCACACGTGGTATCAATCAGTTTGATATTATTTGCACGAGCAATAGCATATGTTGATGGAGGTTCGCCATGTGCCCTTAAAAAAACTTTGACATTCTTTAGTTGTTTAAATTGAGCCAAGTCAACAAATTCCACCCCAAGTGCTTCAAGTCGCCTGTTTTCTTCTTCATTATGAACGATCTCGCCAAGGCAATAGATTTTACCACCCTTTGCCAGCTCCTTTTCGGCAAGTTGGATAGAATTTTCCACGCCGAAACAAAAGCCCGAGTCCTTATCGATTTCAATAATCACAAGTCAAAATTACGGAAGATTATGAAGAATAGATGGAAAACTGATTTATAAAAACGATGATTCCTGGCGGACATCGTGCCTAATCACTATCAACCGTGCTTAATTTTTGGTAAATGAATCAAAATCGAATGTAAGTGAAAGGTAATTTGGTGAGCCCCCTGAAAGCTGATAGGAAGACCGTGAATAATTAATCTTGAATTTATACACCCGTATGCCCAATCCCCAGCTGAAACCAACCATAGCCGATCTTTCATTCAACTTAAGTTCCTGACGACGGCCATAATTATACCCGCCCCGGAGAATGATATTTTTACCAATGTAAATCTCCCCACCTACAATGATATGCCTTAGAAACTGATCGCTGAATTTGGCAATCCCGGTTTTGTATACGGGTTCTCCTGTTACCGGGTCTGTTCCGCCTGATGGGTTCAAAGGATCTTCGTAGGTCAAATCCCATTTTTCAATATGATCATATATGACTGAAAAGCGAAATGGCACATGCTTTAAACGCTTTGAAACTACATACTGCAAGTTAAATGGCAAGGGACTTCTTTCACCCGACACATAAGTTGTGAGTTGAGAGCCGATATTACTAGCTACAAGCGACATGGTCCATCCTGTTTTACTTTGGTAGGTTCCGGCAACATCCACAGCAACACCAAATGAATTGTACGACTCGTAAAATGAATAAATAAGTTTAGCATTCGCACCGATTGAGAAAAGCGAATCAAGTTGACGTCCCCAACCCAACACAAACGCGATATCCTGTGCATTGAAAGTACCGCCCAACGTGCCAGTTTCATCGGCATAATTAAAAGCACCGTAATCCATGAACTGGAGCGTGGCCATAAAACTGCCCACTTTTTCAAAGCTATTGGCATAACTTACGCCGCCATAGTTTATGCCGGTAAAATAATTAACATAATTCAAAGCAATGCTGTTATCGTAGCTGGTGCTAATCAAGGAGGGGTTATTAAAACCGAGGTTGATGTCACTATCTGCGATGGAAGTCACATTTCCACCCAGTGCTGCCGTTCGTGCCGCAATAGGCATCTGGAGGAATGAGTAACTGTATTTACCTCCAATTTGTCCGTAGACACATGAAAAACTAAATAAAAGAAGAATTGAAAGGGTATATATTTTTTTCACAAATGCCGGATTAATTATGGAAATAACGGTGGATAAAACAAAATATTATAGACTAATTCAATTTTGTGACAGAGCCACTTCCTGATATAGATGTTTTCAAAGTCGGATCACCTGAATATTTCACATCACCGCTACCTTTAACTGTTACCTTCAGATCGTTTAACGCATTAATGCCAACATCTCCTGATCCATTTATTCTAATGTCTGCTTTGTATGCCTGCAAGCTTTCAGCACGCACATCACCTGATCCATTAACGACCACATCCGCTTCTTTAGCGGAACCGCCAATGATCACATTACCTGAACCATTTATTTTAACATTGAGCTGATTTGCAAATATATCAGCCATAATATTTCCCGATCCATTAATTTTAAGTTCCAGATCATCACTGTGCAACTCGTCCATACATGTAATATCGGCGCTACCGTTCAACTTTATCTCAGAAAGCGAAGTAGTTGTCACCTCAATACGGACACGACCTTCCGTATTGATGCATGGTCGTGCTCCAATAACCAGACTGTTCCCCAGCACATCTGTACTTATCGCTTTGAGCAGATTTTCTTGAGATGAAATGGAAACAGCTGATCTATCGCCGATATGTATGACCACATCTGCATCCAAATCGACTTCCAGTTCATTAAAATCATCCAACTCCTGCGTTTCTTTAACCTCCGGGCCTTCACCTTCTATACAATTAATACAGGATGAAGCAAGTATGGCTATCAATGCGAAAACAATCGAAAATCTGAATACTTTGCAAATTGATTTCATCTAATTTAAATGTATGAATTATGCATTTTTGGCTTTAATCAGGTTCAGGGCACTTCCGGCTTTAAACCATTCAATCTGACTTGTATTGTAGCTATGATCTGTCAGAATCTCATCCTTTGATCCATCTTTATGGTGCACAACAAGTTTGAGTTGTTTTCCAGGTTTAAAATCTGTTAGTCCAATCACGTCGAAGGTATCATCCTCTAAAATTTTGTCATAATCACCTTTATTTGCAAAGGTTAATGCAAGTACACCCTGCTTTTTCAAATTTGTTTCGTGTATACGTGCAAATGAGCGAACTACTACAACCTTTACGCCCAGGAATCTTGGCTCCATAGCAGCATGCTCGCGTGATGAACCTTCTCCATAATTCTCGTCACCGATAATCACCGACCCGAAACCAGCATCCCGAAAAGCCTGGGCTGTTTCAGGAACAGACCCGTATGCACCCGAAAGTATATTTTTCACAGAATTGGTCTGTTCATTAAAATAATTAATGGCTCCAATTAATAAGTTTTGAGAGATATTTTCAAGGTGGCCGCGGAACCTTAACCATGGACCAGCCATTGAAATATGATCCGTTGTGCATTTTCCTTTAGCTTTGATCAGCAACTTGAGTCCTTTATGATCGTGGCCATCCCATGCTTTGAAAGGTGTTAATAATTGTAACCTCTCAGATTTTGGATCAACAATCACTTCGATACCACTGCCATCTACAGCAGGCGCCTGGTAACCAGCATCTTCCACAGCGAAGCCTTTGGGCGGATAAACAATTCCTTCAGGTTCATCTAGTTTTACTTTTTCACCATCGGCATTTGTGATGTAATCAGTAAGCGGGTTAAAGTCGAGCCTTCCTGCGATGGTATATGCCATAACGAGCTCGGGTGAAGTTACAAATGCAAAGGTATTTGGGTTGCCATCATTTCGTTTTGCAAAATTCCGGTTGAAAGATGTAATGATCGAATTTTTATGCTGATCTTTCACTTCTTTCCTATTCCACTGGCCAATACAAGGCCCACAGGCATTGGCTAGCACCGTGGCTCCAATCTTTTCAAATTCTTCGATCAACCCGTCTCTTTCAATGGTATAACGCACCTGTTCTGAACCAGGGGTGATCAATAGGTCGGTTTTAACTTTTAGGTTTTTTTCATCCGCCTGCCTTGCCAGTGAAGCCGCTCGGGTAATATCTTCATAGGATGAATTGGTACATGATCCAATCAGACCGGCTTCGAGTTTTACAGGCCAGTTATTTTTCTTTGTTCTTTCAGACATTTCATAAACCGTTGTCCGTAAATCAGGCGTAAAAGGGCCATTAATTGCCGGCTCCAGGGTTGAAAGGTCAATTTCAATCACCTGATCAAAATAGGCATCCGGATTGGCATATACTTCCGTGTCACCAGTCAGGTGTTCTTTTACGGTAGCTGCCAATTCCGCAATATCGGTTCTACCTGTTTGTATCAGGTATTCAGCCGCATTCTGATCGAACCCGAAGGTAGAAGTAGTAGCGCCTATTTCGGCTCCCATATTACAAATGGTAGCTTTTCCGGTGGCTGAAAGGTTTTCGGCACCTTCTCCAAAATATTCGACAATTGCTCCAGTGCCGCCTTTTACCGTAAGAATATCCGCTACTTTTAGTATGACATCTTTCGATGAAGTCCAACCACTTAATTTTCCGGTCAACTTTACACCAATCAGTTTGGGGAATTTCAGTTCCCATGGCATACCTGCCATCACATCTACAGCATCGGCACCACCCACACCTATGGCCAGCATACCTAATCCACCGGCATTTGGCGTATGGGAGTCAGTTCCGATCATCATTCCGCCAGGAAACGCATAGTTTTCAAGTACCACCTGGTGAATGATTCCAGCACCCGGTTTCCAAAAACCTAATCCATATTTGTTGGAAACGGAAGCCAGGAAGTCATATACTTCCTTATTTGTGTATTTTGCCTTATCAAGATCTTCCTGCGCACCATTTTGAGCTTGTATCAGGTGATCGCAATGCACTGTAGAAGGCACTGCCACTTTTGTTTTTCCTGCCTGCATAAACTGCAACAGCGCCATTTGCGCAGTGGCATCCTGCATGGCTACCCGGTCGGGGCGGAAATCTACATAGGAAACTCCTCTTTCGAAAGATTGTGAAGGCAAGCCTTCGTCGAGGTGGCTATATAAAATCTTTTCTGTTAATGTTAGGGGTTTGTTCAGAACTTTTCTTGCCGCTTTTACCCGTTCAGGTATTTCAGCATAAAACTCTTTTATCATTTCAATATCAAATGCCATGATGTGAAGTTATTTTAATCGTATGAATTTAGAGAATGTGTGATCTGGATCAATCGAACCCAGACCTTTTTAATAGTGCAAAAGTATGAATTTTAACGCTTAAAAAAGAATGCTTTTCAAGAATTACATGAACTATTCAACCAATCCCCTACCAATTTTATTGATCTTTCCTTCTGACTTAAACTCGCTGATGAGCTTATCCAATACTCCGTTTACGAATACCTTACTATTCGCTGTACTGAAATATTTGGCCAGTTCAATATATTCGTTCAGCGTCACTTTCAACGGAATGGTTTCCATTTCCTGTAACTCAATAATCGCCATTTTCAATAGAATGATATCCATTAAAGGAATCCTGTCATATTCCCAGTTTTTGGTTCTTGATTTAATAATTTCCGTGCCTTCATCATCCCTGAGAATGGCTTTTCTGAAAAGGGTTTTAACGAAAGCTAGGTCTTCATTTACATTTTTGTATTCTTTATAAATACCCAGCATGGTGGTATCTTTGGTAAAATCGCTTGAAATAGTTTCAAAAAACTTGATGAGCAATAAATTTACTAAGTCATAACCATCCACAAAGTAGATGCTTTTCTCTTCGTAAAAAAACTTTAAAGATTCAAAACCGGGAAGCATCTGATCCACAATCTGGATCATCAGTTTTTTATCTTCTTCCAGCGAAAGTTTCCCGTTCGACATGTACTTTCCATAATAGGTGGTCTCCCGCAATTCAGCGTAAAACTTTCTGATCATCTCATGCTCATCCGACCAATTGACATTATAGGTTTCTTCTAAACGATGAAAACTTTTATTCGCGTCCAGCAGCTTAAAAACTTCGTTTTCAATAAATTTCAAGTTTGGATCCAGGTCTTCAGCTGAAGGATAGAATTTCTTTTTATTCTGCTCCAGCCTATCCTTTGCAAATTTTCTTACTTCAATCAGAAATGAAAGCTGATAAATAAAAAGCTCATATAATTTATTGATGGATGAGAGGAGTTCTCTTTCAGCATCAGGGAGTTGCTCCTGCCCCCCTGTGAACCAAGAATAAAGTGATTGTAAAACTTTAATCCTTAGATGTCTGCGGTACAGCATATTGGCAGATATTTATATGAACTTTGGAATTATTTTTTGTGCAAAAGTAAAGTTTTAAATGGTTTGTACAAGCGATACAGTTGAAAACAGCGATTAATTTGACTGCCCTAAATCGCGGAAAGCATACAAGATGATATTTAAGTCTTTCCAGATATTATAATCCCGCGCATAAAGGATATTTAATTGAATAGCAGTTTCTGTATCAATGTCCTTTAATTTCATCGCATTGGCCGGATGCAACACCCCCCCCCTGATTTCGGGTAGATGCACCTCACTTTTATGAAAAGAGCAATAACCAACCCAGCTTTTGCAACCGAACAATACTTTTATCAGGTTTCTAAGAAAACCGATCGGATGCTTTTGGGAGAATATGACCATAGGTGATAGAACGAGCAATATGAGGCTCAGTGAAATATCGATGAGGCGTTTATTTCTCCTGTTGGCCGTTTTATCAACAGCATTAATATTCACGGTGTATAAATCGCCTCGTGTATGGATTGAATTGCTGCCGATTATCGAAAGGCTGTCTTCTGGTGCAATTTTGTAATCGACTTTTAAATGCTGCCACTCCGTCATTTTATCAATAATCATCTGGTGGGCAATATTTTTCGAGCAAAAGATCACCTCATCAATTTTGTAAATGGTTACAATGTCGTTTACCTGGTTGATATTCCCCACAAAATCCTTGTCTTTCAGCAGACGCTCACTAACACTTACCATACCAATATATTCAGGTTTCATATAAGCGGATTGTAAGAGGTTGGAAACCCTGATGGCTTCTTCTTTTTCGCCTATAACAAGAAAACGTTGGCTTTGTTTTTCGCCGAGTTGGATCCACGGGGTTTTAAATAAATACAATACAAACCTGATGAATGGCAGGGCGATCAGCCCCCACCCAGCGCCCAATAAAATTAAAGCCCTCGAGAACCTGAACGATTCAGGCAGTAATGCATAAAGCACCAATATTATCGTGGTGCCGATAATCATTCCAGTAACTGATTTGATGATCCTAACAGGTTTATCGTAGCCTCCGCTGAAATAGATAGATAACAACCAAACAATGATATATGCGGGTATCACATATACAAAGAATATATCCGGGTAGCTGCCTCCTTCCGTGTATACAAAGCTTCTGCCCCAGACCAAAGTGATTAATAAGATACCCCCAAGTAATGCAGCCGTATCCAACACCGTGAGGATAAGTCGTTCGAAAAGCCTTGACAGAATGGCCAGAAAAGCCCTGAAATAAATGGCTAGATTGATAAGGTGGGTAAAAAGGCGTGCACTTTTATAAGTAAAATGTTTTTTCGCAAAAATGACCATGGCATTATAGAACACCAGCACATAATTTACACTGCTTTTTTTTGTGCTTTCACCTTTGTAATGAATGATTCGCGTTTTAGGAAAATAATAGTTTTTGTATCCGGCTTTGATCACCCTGTAAGATAGGTCAATATCTTCACCGTACATAAAAAAGGTTTCATCCAGCAAGCCAATTTCATCCAATACCTTTTTACGAAGCAGCATAAAAGCGCCGGATAAAATTTCCACTTCATGAATTTTGTTTTCATCAAGATATCCAAGATGGTATTTTGAGAATCTTTTAGAGCGGGGAAACATGCTGGAAATACCGAACATTTTATAAAAAGCGGCTTCAGGTGTCGGCAATCCCCTTTTTGACTCAGGTAAAAATTTGCCCGCTCCATCTACCATTTTAACGCCCAGAGCACCAGCTTCCTGATGCTCATCCATAAAATCGACAACCTTGGAAAAAGTATCATCTTCAACTACTGTATCAGGATTTAACAGCAATATATATTCACCTGTCGATTTTTTAATTCCCTGGTTATTGGCTTTTGAAAAGCCTAGGTTCTGCTTGTTTTCATAAAGCTTCACCTCCGGAAATTTCTTTTTCACCATCGCATTCGATCCATCGATGGAATTATTATCAACCACGATCACTTCGCCCTCAACGTGCTGCATCGCTCGTCTTACCGCATGCAGGCATTGTTCGAGAAAATACTCAACATTATAATTGACTATAATAATAGATAATTTCATGCGGAATGGCAATGTGCTTCAAATATAAAACATTTGACGGGCAAATATACCGCCTTGAATTATTAAAACAAACGGCGTATGATAATTCTTATTTTTGCGTTTAAGATTTAATCATGCTAAAAAAAATTGTCGGCACCACCGGAACCAGGCTTTTAAATGCTTTGATCAACCTGGTGATACTTCTGTTGATCACAAATAAAATTGGAAGCGAAGGTTTTGGTGTGATCGGTTTGATCATGGTGGACATCACCATTATTCAAATGCTGATTGATCTGGTTGCAGGCAGTGCGTTGGTCTATTTCAGTTCACGCACCAATGCTGGGCAATTGCTTTTTCCCGCCTACTTGTGGACCGCTTTCATCATTCTCTTTTTCTTTGGGCTATCCACACTTTCCCATGCAGTATTTCCGGTGCTGCATACCACTATCATACCGGCTGGTTACAACAATCATATTCTCACGATCGCTTTGCTGAATGCCCTGATGATCACACATTACAACTTATTGATCGGCTGGGAGCATATAAAAGCCTATAACATCATTTTCACCGTACAAATACTCACGATGCTGGGCGCTTTTTTAACCGGCATTATGGTTTTACAGGATCAATCACCTTTATCTTATGTTCGCGCATTGTATATAGCCTATGGTACAGGCGCCGTATTGGCATTTGTTGTAGTATTGAGAAAATCAGGTAAGCTGCATATAAAAGGCTGGCTGCAAATACTTAAAGAGGTGGTTCGTTTTGGCTTTATTTCGTTTATAGCCAACATTTTAAACATAGGCAATAAAAGGATCAGTTTTTATCTATTGCGGTATTTTACAGGTCTGTCTGCCCTAGGAATTTATAATGCCGGTGTGCAGCTAACCGAAGGATTGCGAATCATTGGGCAGAGCATTTCGCTAGTACAATTTTCAACCATTTCCAATACCAATAACCGTGAATACGCAAAAATCCTAACCATAAGGTTGATGAAGTTCACCCTGGTTTTAACTTTATGTGCGCTTGCTATTTTATTGTTGGTC
>JAZBOW010000374.1:0-5157 GCA_036351335.1 Bacteroidales bacterium
GCAAATTGTTATATCCATGATCAATCCATGATTTTGAATCGAAATGAATTTTCGTAAAATTAAGTGCCGCTTCCAGTTGCTCAGGTGTTGTAGTAAACTGTTCGGGCGTATGCAGGCCGATTTCAATTTCTTTCTCGCCAATCTGTTTTAAGAAACGATGGAACGTAGTATCCGTTTTGATTGCACTTTCAAGTCCGGTGAATTTACCTCCTGAGATTTCCGCATTGGTAATCTGATTAGGGTTGTCGTAAAAAACACTTTTTGTAACCGGAATATTGTAAAACACAAATCCACCACTTGCTTTATCAGGATCAGTGATTTTTTCTGAGCCATAATAGGTTGCCCTGTTGGTTTGGACATTGCTAAAATCAGCATGCTCCGTCCAGATATAGGTGGCCAGATAGCCCGATGGATTTTTCATGAATCTCGGTAAGGATGTCGCATCAACTCCCAAATACAGCTCCAAATGATTTTTTCTTTTCTCCCGCTTTCTATTGATGCTTGCCGACCAGTCAAGCATAAAATCAACTGTATCATTCCTCAATGGAAAATGTAAAAAAGGATGGTCCTTTTCATAATCGAGGTTTATCCATAACAAATTATGTTCAGTATCCAATTGCATGGAAGAAATGCCGGGGGTGTGATACACGAGTAAAGAATTGCTATTTTCACCCCACAAAACACCCTGTTTATTCAGCCAGTATTCCTGCTGAAAATTATTTGTATCCGATTTTCTATTCGCACGCATCACTTCATTAATTGGCTGTTCCATTTGAAGGATCACAGCGGATCTATTACAAATCAGCTCTTTTCTATAGGTCTCTTGTATTTCGAATGCCAATTGCGGGCTCCTATTTTCACACCGGATAGACAGCCGTTTAACCGTGAATTTATTTTTAGCGATCAACTTCAGGACTAATGCATCCTTTGTTCTTTGTTTGCCTTTAAATAAAAACTTTGTTGTCAAGGCTATATCACTGCCTTTCACTATTAAATGATCTGTTGCACTAAAGTTACCAGCGATAGCCTCGCCTTCTTTACCAACAAAGCTGATGGCTTTGGCTTCTTTATCGAGAATGATTTCGTAAAATGAATTGGAAAAAAGCACCTTATCCATCCCCGATTCCGCCTCTAACTGCTTATAATCCGGAAGGTAGGAAGGATTTGAAAACTCTTCAAACTGTACTTTTATATCATCAATGGCAACGGTGTGTTGCTGGTTCACATTCCATAAAAAACATTTAAAAACCGCATTCTTGGTTACGGAAGCCGGAATTTTAAAGGTATCAGAAAACCGGTACCATTGATGTTCTTTTTTTACCAATGTATCAAGTCTGATGCCTTCCCATAACAATTCATACCCCCGGTCATTGATGATGACCACATACCTGGTATTGGGGAATGGGATATCACTTTTCACCCAACCTTCAACAGTAACAAGCGTATTGATACCTTTTTTTTCATCCGGAAAGGTCATTTCCATGCCCAGTCCATAAGGGTTGACCGAATCCGTTACCGAGATAAAATAACCAGAATGAGCCAATCCCGAATCAATGGTTTGCTGACCGATCCAGATATGGGAGAGAACAGAATCTTCCAGGTTACAAAAGTAGGTTTGGGCGTTAGTATTTAACAATTGGAAAACTACAAAGTATAGCAAAACGAAATAGAAAATCGTCCTTTTTGAACCGTAAAATAACTTCATTTTGAATAAGTCGACTGAACGTTCTTTATATATACTCTTTGATTGGAACCTCTCCTTTCAGAATATCATAACCATACATGGCAAGCGCTTCTACATCATTCACGGAAGGATACAAAGCAATGGGTGCAATGCTGCCGATGCGGCATTTTACATTTTCAAGGAAACGTTGGCTGTCGAAAATGATTCCGGTTAAAATAATGGCGTCTACTTTACCTTCCAGTGTGGCCACATGCGAGGCAATTTCTTTGGATACCTGGTACGATAAGGCATAAGAAACCAATTGGGCTTTTTTGTCGCCTTCAGCCAGCATTTGGTTGATTTCATTGATGTTGTCAGTGCCGAGATAAGCCCTGTAACCACCTTTTTCAGTGATCATCTCCATAATTTCCTTTTCAGAATATTTGCCACTGAAGCACATCCGTACCAATTGTCCCATCGGCAGTGTTCCTGTGCGGGTAATGCCGAATGGACCGCCACCGTCATAGGCCTGGTTTACATCAATTACTTTGCCGTCTTTATGGGCACCAATGGATACACCACCGCGACCAATATGGCACACAATCAGGTTCAGGTCTTCGTATTGTTTGTTCATCGACTTGGCATACTTGGCTGCCACGTGCTTATGGTTGAGGGCATGATAAATCGACCGACGCTCAAACAATGGATGACCGGTCAACCTTGCTACATCTGAAAGTTCGTCCACCACAACAGGGTTGGCAATAAAAGCTTCTTTCCCAATTTCAAGGGCAATATCGTAAGCCATGATGGCGCCCAGGTTGGTAGCATGTTTCCCGATAATGCCATCATTTAAATCTTTGATCATAGCTTCGTTGATGCGATAAACGCCTTGTGAAACCGGTTTGACCAAGCCGCTGCGTCCCAAAACAATTTCAATACTGTCCAGTGGAAAATTGTTTTTCATCAGCTCATCCTTGATGAATTTCATCCTGAATTCTTTCTGGTCGATCACATTTTCAAATTGCGATAACTCTTCTTCAGTATGGCTGATATTTTTCAAGAACAGGGGTTCTACGTTGCGATACACCGCTACTTTGGTTTTATGCACTTCGGGATAAACAACGAGTATATGATTTGCTGTCATGCTGCTATTATTTTCTGCTCGAATTTACAAAATCCGTTTGGAATAGGACTATGAAAATTTTAAATAAATATCCTCAAACTTATAATCTATTTCTACATATTCCTCCTATACTGCCCGCCTACCTGGAACAGGGCTTCTGTGATCTGGCCAATGGAAGCATGTTTTGAAGCATCCATCAGCGCTTCGAAGATATTTTTATTGGCAATGGCTGCTTCCTGTAATTTTTTAAGCTGCACTTCCGCCTCGTCTTTCCAGGTGGTATGCAGTTGTTCCAGCATATGTATCTGGTATTCCTTTTCCTTTTCCGTAGCCCTGATAATTTCTCCGGGAATGATGGTTTTTGAACCTTCACTACCCAGGAATGTGTTTACGCCAATAATCGGCATTTTACCCGAATGTTTTAAGTGTTCGTAATACAAAGATTCTTCCTGTATCTTGCTCCGCTGGTACATGGTTTCCATGGCGCCCAATACGCCTCCACGTTCGGTAATGCGGTCAAACTCCATCAAAATGGCTTCTTCCACCAGGTCGGTCAGCTCTTCAATAATAAATGATCCCTGCAGCGGATTCTGGTTTTTGGCCAGTCCCAACTCATGGTTGATGATCATCTGGATGGCAATCGCCCTGCGAACAGACGCTTCGGTGGGTGTGGTAATGGCCTCGTCGAATGCATTTGTATGCAGCGAGTTACAATTGTCATAAATGGCATACAGTGCCTGCAAAGTTGTCCGAATATCATTGAAATCAATTTCCTGGGCATGCAACGAACGGCCGGATGTCTGGATATGATATTTCAGTTTCTGCGAACGTTCGTCACCTCCATATTTCAGTTTCATGGCCTTGGCCCATATCAGCCTGGCCACACGACCAATCACCGCGTATTCCGGGTCTTCGCCATTGGAAAAGAAGAATGACAAATTAGGTGCATAACTGTTCACATCCATACCCCTCGACCTGTAATATTCCACGTAGGTAAAACCGTTGGAAAGGGTAAATGCCAACTGGCTGATCGGGTTGGCACCTGCCTCGGCAATATGATAGCCTGAAATGGAAACGCTGTAAAAGTTCCGCACATTATTATTAATGAAGTATTCCTGTATGTCGCCCATTAATTTGAGGGAAAAATCGGTGGAGAAAATGCAGGTGTTCTGCGCCTGGTCTTCTTTTAAAATATCTGCCTGCACCGTTCCCCTAACCACGCTCAGGGTTTTCTTTTTAATCTTCTCGTACACATCTTTGGGCAACACCTGGTCGCCAGTAACACCCAGCAGGAACAAGCCCAGTCCGTCATTACCTTTGGGGAGTTTTCCCTGGTAATGAGGTCTTTCGGTGCCTTTCTTTTTATAAATATCCTTGATCTTCTTTTCTACTTCCTTTTCAAGCCCGTGTTCCTTTATATAAAGTTCACATTGCTGATCGATGGCGGCATTCATAAAATAGCCCACCATGGTGGGAGCGGGGCCATTGATGGTCATGGATACGGAAGTCTTGGGATCGGCCAGGTTAAAACCAGAATACAGTTTTTTGGCATCATCTAAACAGGCGATGGATACGCCTGAATTACCGATTTTACCATAGATATCAGGCCTCCTGTCGGGGTCTTCGCCATATAAAGTGACAGAGTCAAATGCCGTGGAAAGCCTTTTAGCAGGCATGCCCTGCGACACATAATGGAATCGGCGGTTGGTACGCTCCGGACCGCCTTCACCGGCAAACATGCGGGTCGGATCTTCACCTTCGCGTTTGAAAGGAAATACGCCTGCCGCGAAAGGAAATTCGCCGGGTACATTTTCTTTCAATACCCATTTCAGAATCTCACCCCAGCTTTCAAATTTCGGCAAACTTACTTTTGGTATTTCAAGGTGCGACAATGTTTCCACCTTCGTTTCCACATTAAATTCATTGTTCCTTACCTTAAAAGTAAACTTGTCAGCCGCGTATTTTTTCTTTTTCTCGGGCCAGGTTTTTAGCAAATCCAGGTTGTTCGGGTCCAGTTTGCTGACAATTTCTTCATATAGTTCTTTCAAACTTTCTGTCGCCTTGTCTTTACCATTTGCTTTCAATTCGTCAATCGACTGGCTGATGCTGAAAAGTTTTTGTGCTATTTTACTTTGATCCTCGGCCCATTTATTGTAATCCCTGACGGTTTCAGCAATTTCCGACAGATAGCGCACACGCTGCGGTGGGATGATATAGATTTTCTCGGGGGTGTTGTTTGTATTTATCTGGTCAATACTAAATTCGGCATTTGCCTTTTCATTCAGTATGTTTAACAGCCTTTCATAAAACTCATTCACCCCGGGATCATTAAATTGGGAAGCAACTGTTCCGAAAACGGGCATCTCGTCTA
>JAZBOW010000375.1:0-7660 GCA_036351335.1 Bacteroidales bacterium
ACTTTATAGCTTACTGATTAGTTCGCTAGTATTTACAGCATGTAACAAAGACGATGATGACGAAACACCCATCAATGAAGCACAGGTGTTGGTAGAGTATCTTGAATCAAGCAGTTCGCCATATGGTAAGGACTATGTTAACACAGATATGCCGTCCATTATTTTAGCTGAAGCTGTTCATACCGATATTATAACAGGTGCTGATATCTATATTATTGACATTAGGTCAGCCGAAGATTTTGCTACTGGATATATTGATGGAGCTGTAAATGTTGCTGCCGGTTCAGTACTAGATCACATTCAAACAGAAGGCTTAGCCATGAATGATAAGATTGTCATCGTATGTTATACAGGCCAGACTGCCGGTTGGGTAACATCTATTCTAAGACTTTACGGTTATACAAATGCATTCAGTATGAAATGGGGAATGTGTTCATGGCATTCAGATTTTGCAGTAAAATGGCAAACCAATATCTCAAATGGTTCTGCAGCATTATTTGAAAATGATGACGTAGCAAAAGGAGCTGCTGGTGACTTGCCTACATTAAATACCGGACAGACTGCGGGACAGGCAATTTTTGAAGCACGTGTTTCAAGTGTTCTAGCTGAAGGATTTGGTGAAGCAAAAGTTTCTAACTCAGAAGTATTTGCCAATCTCAATAACTATTATATCATTAACTATTGGGCGGACACAGATTATGACCATTATGGACATATTCCTGGTGCCATGCAGTATACACCAAAGCAATCAATTGCTTACAATGTTGATTTGACAACTTTACCTACAGACAAAACTGTTGTAGTCTATTGCTGGACAGGCCAGACAAGTGCTTTTATGGCTGCCTACCTGAGAGTTTTAGGATACAATGCAAAATCACTTCTTTTTGGAGCTAACGGAATGATCTATGACGAACTGGAAGGTCACAAGTGGAGTGACTCAGAAATTAAGGAATACGATTACATACCAGGAAAATAAAACCCGAAATAACCTGATATTAAAAAGCTGCTCCAATCAAAGGAGCAGCTTTTTCTTTTTGAACCGGTTTTGGTCTGCTTATTTTCCACCTACCTCACTATATTTGCAATTCCATTATTTACAATTAAATGAACAAACAGAATCCCTACATCTTACCATTGATGGTTTTTCTTTTTGTTGCGCTGATACTTGCAATTGTACAGATCAATGTGCAAAGCCCGATGATTTTACTGGAGCGCTTTTTACCCGGCGGCGGATGGATAGAAATTTCTTTCGTCGCTTTTTACGGAGCTTTGGTAACATGGAAAATGCAGGATCCTAAAAATGTAGTCAAATGGCGGCGGAATACGTGGTTGTTGTTCTCTGTTGTTTTCTTTGGCCAATTGTTTTTAGGTATTATCGGCTTTGACAAATTCCTTATGACCGGCAAACTCCATTTACCGGTGCCGGCCATGATCCTAAGCGGGCCATTATACCGTGCCGAATTATCTTTCATGACCATACTATTTGTCAGCACCGTTATACTTTCAGGTCCTGCCTGGTGCAGCCATTTATGCTATTTTGGTGCCATGGATAATTTTGCTGCTTCAAAAAGGAAACCGGGTTTTAAAGGCATTAAAAATAAATGGGCTATCAAATACACCTTGCTGTTATTGGTAATTCTGGGAACCCTCCTGCTCAGGTGGTTTAATGTTTCCTGGTTTGCATCTGCCATTGCCGACGGTTTGTTTGGTTTGACCGGCCTGGGGATCATTCTCATTATTTCACGTAAAAAAGGTAAAATGGTCCATTGTGTGGTCTACTGTCCGATTGGAACGATAGTGAACTACACGAGGTTTATCAATCCATTCAGGATGTATATTGACAATAGCTGCACCTTTTGCATGAAATGTACCTCAACCTGCAATTATGATGCATTGAACCCGGAGGATATTAAAAATGAAAAACCCGGCTTAAGTTGCACGCTCTGCGGTGACTGTGTTTCATCCTGCCATGCGAGCTCAATCAAGTATAAATTTTTCAATCTGAGCCCCACTTTGGCACGCAATTTATACTTGTTTATTACCATTTCCATTCATGCAATATTTATGGCGTTGGCCAGATTGTAGAAATTGAAGTATTAGAAAATATTTGAAGCAATTGAATTTCACAACTTCAAAGCATATCTCTCTAGTGAAAGGGGTCTTTTCATTCTGTATATTCTATATCCGAAAATATTCATCTCGAAAATATAGATTCCGATTGCTTAGAATATCTTCTATACTGCTTTAGTTTATACTGTTTAATTTTATGGCTTAATCGCCACGAAAATACGTTTACATTGCAGGTGCCAGTATCATGTATTTCATTCAGCAAAGAAACTATCTTAATACTGTTCTGGTAATTGCGGATATGAATACGGTCAGTTTTATATTTTCAGAAAACACAACTTAAAGTCAATTCTTCATGCCAAAAACCCCAAATGAGGTTCATTAAATATTGCCACTAAAAGTATTGCCCTTGCTAATATCGCCTGTTGAAAATCCTTTATAAAACCAGCTTCTGCGTTGTTTTGAAGTACCATGCGTAAAAGAATCAGGCACCACATAACCCTGCATTTTTTTCTGTATCAGATCATCTCCAACGGCACTTGCTGCATTCAAAGCCTCGTCCATATCACCTTCTTCCATAATATTTTTCATTCGTTGTGCATGGTTTGCCCATAAACCTGCATAAAAGTCTGCCTGCAATTCCAATCGCACAGATAGCTGGTTATAATCTTCGGTAGAAAGCTGCCGGCGGGCCTGTTGCATTTGATCCATTAAACCCAGCAATGTTTGTACGTGATGGCCAACTTCATGGGCGATAATATAAGCCACGGCAAAATCACCTTCCGCATTTAAGCGTCTTTGCAAATCTTCAAGAAATGTAAGATCTATATAGATTTTCTCATCTCCAGGGCAATAAAATGGCCCAGTAGCTGCACTTGAGAAACCACAAGCTGTTTGAACCTCGCTGCGGAACAATACCAATGTTGGCTCGCGATATATTTTCCCCATGCTTCTAAATTCTCTGTTCCAAACATCTTCTGTATCTGCCAAAACTACAGCCACAAACGCTGCCAGCTCATCCTCATGTGCCGTAGTTTCCATAGTCTCACTAGTTCCTTGTGAAGTATTATCAAGAAGGCCGATAAACTCCATTGGATTACCCCCAAATAACCAAATAAGCAGAATTATAACAAGGGCTCCCAATCCAAACCTGCCTGTTGCTTTTTTAGGTGACATCCGGCGTCTGTCATCCACATTTGTACTTGCTCTTCTACCTTTCCAACGCATTTTATTAAATTTTAAATTAATGAATTGATTTAACCTGGCTTAATAATATCAGTAAACTCTGTTTGCAAACCTGGCCATTTTAAATTCATACTTTCAAGTTCCTTCAGAACAGCTTCTGCAACGACTGACAATTTTTGAGTGTTATTATCTGATGGTACTATATGCCAGGGAATTACATCGCATTTATCTAGAATGCTTTCATAAACTTTCATGTAATTATCAAACTTTTTCCTGGTTTCCCAATCTCCGTCATTATGCTTCCAGTGTTTCTCCTTAACGGTTAGTCTTTCTCTTAACCTTTTCTCTTGCTCTTCAGGAGATACATGCAGGTAAAATTTTAAAATACGAGTTCCATTGTGCGCCAGTAACTGCTCAAACTGATTAATTATGTCATATCTCTTATCCACCAATTCCTTTGGCAAGAATCCTTCGACAGTCGGTACGAGTATATCTTCGTAGTGAGAGCGAATAAATACCTGCACCCATCCTTTTTTAGGGGCGTGCTGATGCACTCTCCAAAGAAAATCATGTGCGTATTCTTCTGGTGTAGGCTTTTTATAACTTTTTACAGCAATTGAAACAGGATTACAATATTTGAATAATTTCCTGATCAGACCATCTTTTCCAGAAGCATCCATTCCCTGGAGAACAATGAGTAAACTACTCTTCTCTTCTCCAAACATTTGATATTGTAACTCACCAATATTCTTTAATGTATTTTTCAGGATCTTTTTCTTCCCATCCTTATCCCAATCAGGAATTATTGTCGCATAGTCAGCTAATTGTATCATAAGCAATATTAAATGTATAAGAAACAATCGGCAGACTATCTGAACATACTGATAATCTGCCGATTGTATTTCTATTTTCAGATATTAATCTTCAAGTGGTGGAATAATCAATACTTGTCCGGGATAAATTTTATCCGGGTGTTTCAACATCGGTCGATTTGCTTCGAAGATGATGTTGTACTTCATCGCATCGCCATAAACCCGCTTCGATATCTTTGAAAGATAATCTCCGCTTTTAACAGTATAAAACTGCTTTTCTACTTCAACGATAACCGGTTCAGGTTCAAGAACTGTAATTTTGTCTTCAACTTCAGAGATGCCATTTACATTACCAGCGATTACAATAATTTTGTTCTTTTCACTGGCCGACTGCGTAGTTCCTGTTAAAATTACTTTTTCGTCATCAACACTCACCTGTATAAGCTCAGTTGATACACCATATTTTTGTAATAATTTAACTATCGCTTCTGCTTTTTCTTTTTCAAGTGTTTCTTCCGATTTGCCAAATACTTTTTCTCCGGCAGATTTTAAGAATGATATGAGTCCCATATTTTTATGAATTTACTTCAAATGTAATTTTAGCATTTATACGATATTCTGAGACTTTTCCATTTTCAACGGTTGCACTCATGTCCTGGATGTAAACTGATTTAATTCCTTTAACTGACTTTCCTGCTTCTTCAACAGCATTTTTTGTTGCATCCTCCCAATTTAATTTGGATGATGACAACACCTCGATTACTTTTAACACTTTCATTTTCTTATGTTTTAATTAATATTTAGGATTTCTTTCCCTCATCAGAGAAAAATGTCACTTCAAATATACGAAAACAGAATGCTTTTTTCAATTCTCTACCCGATAATAAATAGAATCAAGTACAGATTTACTATTTTTGATAAAATTAGTTTGATCAATTATTATCACATTTCGAACACATGGCTACAAAAGAAACATTTGTAAAAAGCGTTAGCAACAGTTATACTTTTAAAGGTGAATCAATCCTCATAGGATCAGCGGTATTAGGGGAGGATTACGACACGAAATGCCAAGTACATATTCCTTTAAAAACACTAAACAGACATGGCATGATTTCAGGTGCAACGGGTACCGGAAAAACGAAATCTTTGCAAGTAATCGCAGAGGGTTTAGCAGATGCAGGTGTGCCGGTTTTGGTCATGGATATTAAAGGTGATTTAAGTGGACTGGCACAACCAGGAACCAATAACAAGCATATAGTTAAACGTGCTGGATTTATAAATATGGAATGGGAAGGACGTGGTTTTCCTATTGAATTAATGAGTATTTCAGATGAACCTGGAACGAGGTTAAAAGCCACAGTTTCAGAATTTGGCCCTCTACTTCTCGCGAAAATTCTTCAATTAAATGATACCCAGTCTGATGTTCTGACATTGATTTTTAAATTTTGTGATGACAAATTGCTTCCATTAATTGATCTTAAGGATATTAAAAGCGTATTAAAATACATCCAGAAAGATGGTAAAGAGGAGTTTATCAAGGAGTATGGCTACTTTAACACGAGCACCTTGGGCGCTATTATGAGAAGTGTTGTGGGGTTGGAACAACAAAATGCGGATATCCTTTTTGGTGAGCCCTCTTTTGATATTTTCGATTTAATGCAACTCACGGAGGATGGTAAGGGGTATATCAATACCATTCGTTTAACTGATATGCAAAGTCAAACGGCCATTTTCAGCACCTTCATGCTGTGTTTAATCGCCGAAATATTTCAGAAATTACCGGAACAGGGTGATGCCGACAAACCCAAATTAGTCATGTTTATTGATGAAGCACATCTGATATTTAAGAATGCTTCAAAAGAATTATTAGACCAATTCGAAACAACCATTAAGCTTATTCGGTCAAAAGGTGTTGGAATAGTCCTCGCAACTCAATCCCCAAAAGATATTCCTTCGGAAGTATTAGGGCAATTAGGGTTAAAAGTTCAGCATGCATTAAGAGCTTTTACAGCTAAAGATAGAAAAGCCATTAAGTTAGTATCAGAAAATTATCCCATTTCTGAATTCTATGATATTGACCAGACTATTACGCAATTAGGTATTGGAGAAGCATTTATAACAGCCCTTGATGAAAAAGGCAGACCTACTGAACTGGTTCATACGCTGATGCGCCCACCTTATTCTCGAATGGATATTCTTTCAGACGCAGAAATAAATTATTGTTTGAAAAAGTCAAGACTCATCTCAAAATATAATAGGGATATTGACAGGGATAGCGCTTATGAAATTCTTGAACAAAAACTGATTGAAGAAGCTAAGGTCCAGGAAATTGAAAACCGCAAACAACCTACGACAACGGTAAGAAAACAAACGAGCAGGAGAAAAGAGAAGACGATCTTTGACGAGATTATTTCGAGCCCCGTTTCAAAAACAATTGCCAGGGAATTGACAAGGGGTTTACTCGGTGTATTGGGCTTAAAGAGGCGGTAAACTTAAATTAGTTGATTGAAATTGCTTTTGAATCAACCGATTTCCAAAGTTCCATTGAACTATTCCAAAGCTTCTCCCCTTCCTCGGGAATATAAATTTTAGGATCCATTTCTTTATTCTTGAACATGTGGAGGTATTCGTTGGTTTTACCTTCATAATCTTCTGAAACAGACATGTAAATCACTGGTAGTGATGCTTTTGCCGGCGACCTGAATATCACCTTAAATATGCTACCCAGCACCATACGCAACAACCAGGGCGCTTCCTTAATGATATTTGAATGCACCGGACCCGGACAAATCACATTGATTCCTATTTCAACTTTCTCCTTATTGATCCTTCTTGACAGTTCTGTTGCATAGGTATTCAAAATCAGTTTGAAATAGCTATAATTGGCAATGGCCTTGGAAGTACCGTAAGGTTCAAAAACGCCAAATTCATCATAATCAATATAAGATGAGCCCTGGTGCGAATCAGAGGATATGAAAATGATTCTAGGTTTAAAGTCTTTATCGCTATTCTTCAGATCAATGATGCCTTTGTTGAGCATAATGTTCGTCAGCATGACATTTGACAAGTAGTTCACTAAAAACATCTGTTCCAGCCCCGACTCAGTTTTTCGCGCATTGGGCAAAGCCACACCGGCATTTAAGATGGTCACATCCGGCTTTATCTTATCTGTAACAAGGCCATCACAAAAGTTGTAAATGCTGTCAATGCTGCTCAGGTCGAGCTTTCGCATTTCCACCTTA
The DNA here is from genome assembly GCA_036351335.1 of Bacteroidales bacterium. Lineage (GTDB taxonomy): Bacteria > Bacteroidota > Bacteroidia > Bacteroidales > F082 > UBA4459. Next base: position 7,307 of record JAZBOW010000375.1, read on the forward strand.
TTGGAACCGCTCATTTTTTTAACCTTCTCCCCTGCTTCAGGTATCTGGCTACGACATGCCATAATTACGTGGCCTCCGCGTTTAGCAATTTCAACCGAAAGTCCGAATCCCAAACCAGAGTTGGCACCCGTGATAATCACCGTTTTTCCATCAAAACGGTCATTATCTGTTAGTCTTTTTGCATTATCTTGCTTTCGAAATAAATCCCAAAAACCCGCCATGGCAGCAACCACCGGGTTATCAAATCGTCCGTGCGACATATCTTATCTTTGTAAATTGAAAACCCAAATGTAGAAAAAACTGAAATATTCGATTGTTTATTTTAGTTGATATACGCGACTGTTCTTTCGGCGG
>JAZBOW010000376.1:0-2597 GCA_036351335.1 Bacteroidales bacterium
ACCTGAAGGGATTGATCAAAGAGATCCCCGGTCAGTAGGTTTAGTGACCAATTGTGCCATTGTGGATAGTTACGATAAAATGATAAAGATTGCGAAAGTGCTAAGTAAAACTTCTGATTTGGAGAAGTTTATCAGCAAGAAAAAAGAGCTTTCAGATGCGATTCACAACACTTTTTATAATCCCGGCTCTGCGACCTATGGAACTGGTGTTCAAATCGATTTGACTTACCCTTTACTATTAGATATTGTTCCCGATTCTTTGAAAGAAAGCGTTTCAACGAGCTTGAATTCCCGAATTCTTGAAACAGATAAAGGCCATTTGGCTACCGGACTGGTGGGATTGCCGGTAATGACAGAATGGGTAAACTCCAATGAAACATCGGAACTGATGTATGAGATGATGACAAAAAAAGATTATCCGGGATATGGTTTTATGCTTGAAAATGGGGCTACCACAACCTGGGAACACTGGCGTGGTGAAAGAAGCCGGATTCACAATTGTTATAATGCCCCTGGTTCATGGTTTTACCAGTCAATTGGAGGAATCCAGCCCATGGAAGAATATCCGGGATATGAACGGTTTCTGTTGGCTCCACGTCCACCGAAAGCACTTACCTGGGCCAAAGTAACCAAAGAAACGTATTTTGGAACGATACAGGTTGAATGGAAAAAAGAACAAAATCAAATGCAGATTCAGGCAACAATTCCAACAGGAAGTATGGCAAAATTGGTACTACCGAAAGGAGTAAAAACCTGTTTAATTGTTGACGAAAAAACAGAGCCAGATAAGCACGGAAACATCTGGATTGAGAGTGGGACTTATGTTATTAGATATTAGCAATTGAGCAGCCCAGGTCGGAAGTCGGAAGACCGAATTCTGGAGACAGGAAACTTAATTTAATACATAAAAAAACGCCCTGAAAGGGCATAATAATTCAGCCCGGGACCTCGCCCCTGTAGAAAAAAACATGCAAATACTTGTCCCACACTCCAGTGTTTAAAAAAGAGATACCGACATATGGGACAAAAGAAAAAAGGCGATAAGAAAAGCCGAGATTTCCTGCCGCCAGGCGGATTAAAAAACGTAAAACATAACATCATGAAACGATCAAAACTAATTGCATTACTGCTAATCACAATGCTTTGGGCTTGTAAGCAAGATCCGGAAAAATTCAACGGCCTCGATATGAATATGGGAAACCTGTTCAGAACATCAGATGCGAAAACCCGCTCGATTAGTCCTGAAAACTTTACAGGAGAAAAAGGGAAAGGAGGCATGGCCACTCTTGAAGAGGGAAATGCGGCCAAAGCTGCCCGTGAATTGGGACAGGGGTGGAAAGTAAATCCCTATATTTTTATTGAACCTGGTCAGGAATTTACCCTGGCTGAAATTGATGGCGAAGGAGCCATTCAACACATCTGGATGACACCGAGTTGTGATTATCGCCTGACAATTATTAAATTCTACTGGGACGATGAAACAGAACCATCGGTTGAAGTACCTGTGGGTGATTTCTTTACAGCAGGTTGGGGACGAGGTTTTGAACCGCAAATACAGTCACTTGCGGTTTGTGTAAATCCACGTAGTGGTTTCAACTGCTACTGGCAAATGCCTTTCCGTAAAAAGTGTAAAATTACCATGGAGAACATCGATAAAAAACCCGCCCGCCTTTATTATCAGATTGACTATACACTAACCGATGTACCCGATGATGCTGCCTATTTCCATGCACAGTTTAACCGTGTTCATCCGTTACCAACTATGCAAGATTTCACCATCGTAGAAAATATAAAAGGAAAAGGACAGTATGTAGGAACATATATTGCCCGCGGAACATACGATACAGGTTGGTGGGGCGAAGGCGAAATTAAATTCTTCATGGATGGCGATACGGACTTTCCAACCATTTGCGGAACGGGTGAAGAAGATTATTTCTGTGGTTCTTATGGTTACGACGATGGCAGGGATGAAAATGGAATTATGCAACACAAAAACTTCACTAATCCTTACACCGGATTTCACTATACAAAAGACCGGGCAGAAAATTCTTACGAATCAAAAATCGGGCAGTACCGTTGGCACATTCTTGATCCCATTCGTTTTGAAAGCGATTTAAAAGTTACACTTCAATCGTTGGGCTGGCAGAGTGGCGGTAGATATAAACATCTGGAAGATGATATTGCATCCGTGGCTTACTGGTATCAGATTGAACCACACAATCCATTTCCTGATTTACCGGAGGCAGAGAAGTTGGTGATTAGATGAAAAACTATCTTAAAACTATAAACCCTAAGGGAGCTGCGCGACCCTTAGGGTTTCATATTCTCATCAAATTATTTAAAACAATATTGGACGTTTCAGATTTATCAATTTTATTGTAGATAATCATCTGATCGCCAAGCCCTTTGTAGATTCCATTAGTAAAACTACAGTTGGAAATAGCTTCCTCGATTTGAATCAAAGATTGGCCATCGCCGGATATATTCATCGCATGGATATTATTTATTTTCCCTGGTTGGGAATCATGACCATATCCTTTTCCACCTACAAGCATGGCATTGTACCCTCCCCTGAACATTAGCCCGTTTATATACAC
>JAZBOW010000377.1:0-10197 GCA_036351335.1 Bacteroidales bacterium
CGGTGGCCGTTATAATTATTTGTCGGAACAAAATTCGGAGGGTTCGCATTCCAATCGCCCCCCGCAACCACATAATTGCCTTTTTCATATTCTTCAAGCATTTTATCTTTAATGATATTGAGCTCTTTAACTCGTAAGGCACTATCGTATACATAAGCTGAATTATGGGTGTTTAAAACCACTAGGTCCTTTCCATTTGTGAGGGGAAATCTAGTCAGAATAAAACAACGATCCAATAAAAACAATTTGTTAGGCCATGATGCAATTAACGGGTAGGCATAACGCGTGGCTTCGGCAAATGGAAATTCCGAAAACGTGATCATACCCCCTTTTACATATCCCAGGGGTTCATAAAGGGGAACCGGCACAAAAGGCACATCATAATTTTTGGCAAACACGTATTGACTTTCAGGTTTCAAGGCTACAATCTCTTTAACTTCATCATTATAATGGCTCCTCCTCGCCTGGAAATCAACTTCCTGGAAGAGCCAGAAATCAATACTGTCCGTTTGGCTGATAAACTGTTTGATGCCATCGAGGTATTTCCTGCCCATTTCTTTTGTCGGGCGCACTTTTTCACCTTCATCATAAAAAAAGTCCATTTCGGCACCTAGTCCGGCGTAACCAATATTCCAGCTTACTAAATTGAATGTGTCCTGTTGCAAAAGTGGTACGTCTTGTTCCAGGTTAGTTAATGACTCAACCTGGCTTGGGCTGTAATCAACTATTGTTATATACAGCAAGAAACATGCAAAAATCAGCATGATAAGAATGATGATCCACATGATTGTTTTTAGAAATATCTTCATCTTATAATTTTTTGCTCAAGGTACTCAATTTTTAAAAATCCCTGAATCTAAATTTTAATAACTTTGTTCACGAGTGAAAAACTGTTCATTATGCCGTTATTGGGAAGTATTATAAAAAGGGCTTATCAATTAAGAAATGCCCCGGAAGAAAAGAAGCTAAAAACGATCAGCCCGGTAAAGGCACAAAAGAAGCAGCTGGCAAAACTTATGCGTAAAGCGCAATTTACGGCTTTCGGTGAGCATTATAAATTCCATAAAATATTAACTTCCTCTAACATTGAAAAGGCTTTTAAAGAAACTGTGCCTGTGCATGATTATAAGAGCATTTACAAAAGATGGTGGTACCGCTCATTAAATGGCGAAGCGTATGTGACCTGGCCTGGAAAGGTTAAGTATTTCGCTTTGAGCTCAGGCACTTCTGAATCATCTAGCAAGTATATCCCCGTTACCAGCGAAATGCTGCGTGCAATAAAAACGGCCAGTTTGCGGCAATTGGTCTCCATGGTGAAATACGATTTCCCGCTTGGATTTTATGAAAAAGGTATTTTAATGATAGGCGGAAGTACACATTTGCAATACAACGGTCGGTATTATGAAGGTGATCTTTCCGGTATTACCGCCGGAAACATCCCTTTTTGGTTTCAGCATTTTTATAAACCAGGTCGTAAAATATCCCGTGCTGCCGATTGGGGAACCAAGCTGGATGAAATGGTGAGAAAAGCACCCGAATGGGATATAGGCATCATCGTAGGAGTGCCGGCATGGGTGCAAATTCTTATGGAACGGATTATTGAAGAACATCAGGTAAAAACCATTCATGATGTCTGGCCTAACTTAAAGGTATACGTACACAGCGGTGTATCGTTCAAGCCCTATATGAAAAGCTTTGAGAAGCTGGTTGAAAAAACCCTGATATATAATGAATCGTACCTGGCATCAGAAGGATATATTGCTTTTCAGAATAACCCGAATTCAGTTGGGATGGAATTGGTATTGGATAATGGCATCTATTACGAATTTGTGCCTTTCAACGACCACAATTTTGATGAGGATGGCAACCTGCGTGAGAATTTGACAGTTCTCAGTATTTCTGAAATAGAAGAAGATGTAGATTACGCGTTACTGTTAACAACCAATGCAGGTGCATGGCGGTACTTGATTGGTGATGTGGTTAAATTTATCAATAAAAGCCGTTGCGAGCTGGTGATTACGGGCAGAACCAAACATTATATCAGCATTTGCGGTGAACACCTGTCTGTCGATAATATGAACCGTGCCATTGAGTTGCTGGAAGAGGATCTGAACGTTGGGATTAAAGAGTTTACGCTGATGGGCATCCGCCATGATAATATGTTTGCCCATAAATGGTACCTGGGGACAAATGACCCGCTTGATCCGAAAGTGGCTGCTAAAAAACTGGATGCTTTTTTAAGCAACTTGAATGACGATTATCGTGTGGAACGGCTCGAAGCCATCAGGGATGTGATTGTTGAAGTGCTGCCAACCAAGGTGTTTTATGAATATATGAAATTAAAAGGAAAAGAAGGTAGTGCCAACAAATTTCCGAGGGTATTAAAAAATTCAAGAATTACCGAATGGGAAGATTTCCTGAAAAGTGAAAACTACATTTAAGATTAACCAATGAATGCCATCATTGAAGGTGCCATACTCGGACTCTCGCTTGCATTTTTACTTGGTTTCGGTCCCGCATTTTTTGCCTTAATTCAAACGGGCATTTACAGGGGGTTCTGGCCGGGTTTTTTGCTCGCCGTGGGCATCATCATCAACGATCTGGTAATTGTGGTGCTATCACTCCTGGGAACAACACAGGCGATGGTTAATATGGGCAGCTATATGTGGATTGCGATCATGGGGGGTGGCCTATTAATTGCTTTTGGAATAATTACCTATCGCAGAAAACCTGCTGTTAATAACTTTGAAGAGGAACAAAACATGAAGAAACCGCATCCGATGGAATTTGTCGGCAAAGGATTTCTGCTCAATTTTGTGAATCCTTTCGTCTGGATTTTTTGGCTGGGAATCGTTGTTGGTTTAACGGCCCGTTTTCAGGCTGATACACCATCTTTAATCAGGTTTTTTGGCACGGCTCTTTCCATTGTCTTTGTCTCCGATGTTTTTAAAACCTATGCAGCATCGCGTTTCAGAGAACTTATAAATGTAAAATTCTTGGGGTGGATAAATAAAATAGCAGGCGTTGGTCTGATAACTTTTGGCATTTTTCTGATCATCAGATCCTTTATTGAGATATAAAAAAGCGGCTTAAAGAGTATTCTTTAAACCGCCATATGCAAAATTATGCTTTAATTTAGTTTTCAAACACCATTTTCACTTCCGCCGTTTCCGTAACTTCAGTCCGAACAGGTTGTGGCACGCTTTTATGAATGGTAAGTTCATCAACGAGATGACCGGCACCGGCAAACTTATCAATAATAAACAGTACGTATCTCGAATCAACCACAATGGTCCGCTGCATCTTGGGGGCAAATGCAATATCGCTGCTCATGGCTTCCCAGTTTCCATCGAATGCAATTCCCGTCAGTTCTCCTTTAGCATTTACAACCGGCGAACCTGAGTTGCCTCCTGTAATATCATTATTCGTGAGGAAACAAACTACCAGCCTGCCATCTTCGTTGGCATAAGGGCCATAGTCTTTAAGTTCGTATAATTCTTTCAGTCGTTCCGGTACAAAAAATTCTTCATTATCCGGGTCTTCCTTTTCCATCAGACCGCTGAAATGTGTCACATAATCATACTTCACCGCATCTTTAGGCTCATAATCCTGCACCGTGCCATATGAAAAACGTAAGGTGGAATTGGCATCGGGATAAAATTTCCTATCAGTTTCCATCTTTCTCACACCTTCCACATACAAACGTTCCGCTGTTTCCATCTCATTACCCATCTTGTTATAATTGGCAGAAGCAGCCATCATTTTTTCCATAAAACCCTGCATGAACTGAAATGCCGGGTCTTTGTCAATTTCTTTAAGATCCGGATCGTCAAGATATGCCATCACTGCATTTTCATCAGATAAAAAGGATTCAGTGTACACATACTCGGCCAACGCATAATAATCATTGTCAAATTTAGAGAGCATTTTAGTCATATATTGGGGTTGATATTCAGAAGCCATTTTATCGTGATACATTTGGGTCATAATTGCAAACACTTCCTGATCAGTGGCTTTGTCATAATTTTTAAAATGTTCCGAAACAGATGCTTTTAAAGATGCTACGGCCTCATCGATTTGTTCCAGTTTTTTCGCTTTTTTGACTTTATCCTTCTCTTCTTTGTATTGTTGCAGAAGGGTTTGCAAGCCGGTAAACTCTTGTGCATAAGATATAATTCCTGCACCCCCAATGCCTGTTAAGCTGGCATAGATAAGCGGTTGAATACCTTTTTCACGCTCCTTGTAAATAGATTGAATGTCAGACAGCACAGTGCCATATCTTTCTTTCCGTTCTTTGCTTTCATTTACCCATTCTGAAAACTCTATTTCAAATGCCTGTTTCTCGCCTATCACATCCAGGTCGCTTACACCTTTTACCTGGCCAATCAAATACTTCCACGAATTAGCAATTTGCGCATAGTTAGAAGCATATTTTATTTTTACCTCTTTGTCTTCATCCATATGGAGTTTCCATGTGGCCAGTTGTTCGCCAAATGCTTCAATAATTGGTGGGTAGTAATAATCCATCTTAAACTGCACACCGTAGGATGTCTGCGCTCTTTCAGTTCCGCCCGGAAATCCCCATATCATGGCAAAATCACCTTTTTCAACACCATCTAGTGAAATAGGCAGGTAATGTTTTGGTTTTAAAGGGATGTTTTCTTCAGCGTACGCTGCCGGTGAGCCATCAGGCGCCGTGTATATTCTAAAAATAGAAAAGTCGCCTGTGTGACGGGGCCACATCCAGTTGTCGGTATCGCCACCGTATTTTCCAATTGAAGAAGGGGGCGCTCCTACCAGGCGCACATCTTTGTACACCTGGTAAACGAACATATAATATTCGTTGCCTTCAAAAAAGCTTTTGATAACCACGTTGTACTTTCCATCTTCAGCATTGGCTTTCGTAATTCGTTTAATGATCTTACCTGCAACATCTTTTCTTTCAGAAAAACTCATCGTATCATTCAGATGGGGAATAATGCTGTCAGTAATGTCTTCCATGCGGATAAGAATGGAGGCCGTAAGCTCTTCATTTGGTAGTTCTTCTTCGCGGTTCATAGCCCAGAAACCATCAGCCAGGTAGTCATGTTCAACCGAACTGTGCTTCTGTATGGCATCATATCCACAATGGTGGTTTGTAAATAAAAGGCCTTCTGAAGATACAATCTCAGCGGTACAAAAATAACCTCTTGGGTTTGGACTGTTCGACAGTCCCACGATGGCATCTTTAAGACTGGAATTATTGACACTGTAAATTTCTTCAGCGGATAATTGGAGCCCAAGTTTTTGCATATCGGTATAGTTCAAACGATCAATAAACATGGGCAGCCACATACCTTCATCAGCCTTCACTTGAATACCTTGCAGCGTAAATAATACAACAAATAAAATGGCAAACTTTTTCATTTTTTCTTTTTTAGATTTGATTTTACTGTATGAACATAAATTGTACCAGATATTCTAACATGAACGATTACAATAGATTGATAAAGAATATGTTGGAATACTCTTTCGGCAGTGCCCGAAAGCGAACAATCTACCTGTATTTATGAACACTTTTAGATGGCGAAAATACGTGAATATTTCAAAAGATTTTCGCTTACGTTTAGGAAAAAAGGCATAACTGTATTTATTAACCGAAACTTGTTAACTTCTTATGCTGTAACTGGTCAGATTTCGGAAATTGCATGGTATATTTACACACGAAAAAAACCTTTAAGGGTAATTTTTACAGGGAAATCAATTAAGTATCTTCTTACCGCCAAACAAGTCTCAATAGCATTGCTACACGAGGGGCGCTGTACTCGGGCTGAATGTAATTTTCAAGTCAAGGTTAACAATGACAGGCTGTAGGGGCCTCGATTTGAAAGAGTACAAAGCAAGCGGCAGGTAGGCATTTATTTGTTTGCCTGTTTTTATTTTTTGGGATATCGTATTTTAGCCCGCTTAACTACTTTTTAATGAATGCAATCAAGAAAACGCTCAATGATTCTCCGCTCGCTCGCTGGGGTGTACTCCTGTTGGTAGGATTTGTTCTTTCAGTCAATTATTATTTCTATGATGCCTTTTCCACTTTAAAGGATTTAATGACGAGAGAATTTGGCTTCAGTAATACCGATTACGGACTGTTTGTGTCTTTTTATTCCATTCCGAATACTTTCCTGTTAATGGCAGTCATTGGAGGGGTGATTCTGGATAAGCTTGGTATTCGCCGAACCGGATTCATTTTTGTATTTTTTATGGCATTCGGTGCCCTGTTAACAGCTTATGGAGCCTCTGATGGATACAGGGCCGGAGGCTGGGGGTATTCATTTATGCAGTCGATACTTCCCGGTTACTCGCCCGAGCTGAAAATGATGTTACTTGGCAGATTCTTTTTTGGCTTGGGAGCCGAAACATCCATTGTGGTAGTGAGTAAAATTCTGGTAAAATGGTTTAAAGGGAAAGATCTCGCACTTGCGTTCGGATTAAAGGTGGGTTTTGGACGACTTGGAACCTTTGCTGCTTTACAGATTTCTCCGGTATTGGCTGATGGTGGTACCCAACTCACAACTGCGATCTGGTTAGCTGCTGTGTTAGTGCTCACAGGTCTGTTGGCTTTTATGGTGTATATGTTACTAGATCTCAAATTTGACAGAAATGCCGCAAAAACCACAGTAGCTGCTAAAATAGAGCCATTCAGAATAAAAGACGTGCTGGATTTGTTTACCAACCGGGCTTATATTTATATTGCATTAATATGCGTTACTTTCTACTCTGCTGTATTTCCTTTTATGGCATTTGCGCCCGATTTATTTTTCCATAAATTTGGAATGACGTACGAGAAAAGTGGACAAATTGCTTCGCTTCTGCCACTAGGAACTCTTCTTTTCACACCGTTTTTCGGATTTTTAATTGACCGTATTGGAAAAGCAGCAACTGCCATGATCTATGGTTCGCTTGCACTTTTCGTGGTGCATCTGGTATTTACGTTTACAGGTTTTCCACCCTACCTGCCCATGATCCTGCTCGGTATTGCTTTTTCACTGGTGCCGGCAGCCATGTGGCCCTCTATGGTAAAGCTTGTAAAAGATAAAGAAATTGGAACAGCATACGGTTTAATGTACTCCATCCAAAATTTAGGCCTATGGGGCATTCCTATCCTGGCTGGGATCATTCTTGACAAAACAAATCCGGGAAATCCCGAAACTCTTAATTACACAGGTACGATGATCATGTTTACTATATTGGGGCTCATCGGACTTTTATTTGCCTTGCTGCTCAAACGCGAAAATAAAAAGAACCAGTACGGTGTTGAATTGCCACTTAATAAAAATAAGGGACGCTAGTATTTTCCTGCTTACCTTTGATACGCGTATTTTAAAACCAAAAAAAATGAAAGTATTTATTGTAATTTTATTGTTAAGTTGTGGTTGCTTATTATCAAACGCAGGCCACGCACAGGAGTTTATTTCTGAAGATCAGCAAGCTATAATGGATGTAATCCAGACTGCTTACGTAGAGGGACTACAAAATGAGGGAGATCTTGAAAAAGTAGATAGTGGTTTTCATCCCGGCTTCGAGTTGTTGGGCATCGGAAAAGGTGATCAAATGTGGAAATTGCCCATCTATAACTGGAAAGAAACAACAGCGGATGCCGTTGAAGAAGGTAAAAAACCAAGAAACGAAGAAGAATTGGTGCGTGTGAATTTTCTTTCAGTTGATGTCAGTGGCACTGCCGCTTCAGTAAAACTTGAATTTTATGTAGCAGAGAAACTAACCTACATTGATTATTTATCACTCTATAAATTTGAGGATGGCTGGAAAATAGTAAGCAAGATTTTTTATAAGTTTCCTGAAAAGGAACAGAAATAGGGTTTAATACAGGAGGTAAATACGTTCTTTATTTCTCCATCCCGCATCATACTTGCTATCTACAAAAAAAATCAACAGGTCGGCATCGTATTTTGAATCGGTAAAATAGACTTTTTTGTCAGCATCATACTTGCTTTCAACGAAATGCCACAGCCCTTCGTTACCTGTAGCATTGTATTTACTTTCTTCTTTGTAAACCAGCAAATCAGCATCATACCTGCTTTCCACCACATATATTAATACATCCGCATCGTACCTGCTATCGCAGGAGTACATCTTTTGTGCTTTTGCAGTTGCAGAAATAACAAAGAAACTTATAACAATCAAGATCAGTTGAAGATAGATAGATTTCATGGAGCCGGAATTTAAGCGATTACTTGCAAAAATTGTGCTGAAAATGCGATTGAAGGTTCATTCTGCACACAAAGAATAATTTCCGCCATTCACCGATAGTGTAAGGTCACTCGCCGATTATGTATTTACACGAGGGTATTTTCATTATAGTTTTGCTCTCAGAAAATGAAACTAAAAAACAATAATACCATGAAAGCAATTTTAAAATCAACCACGATAACAACCATCTTTACCCTTCTTTTTTCATTTAATATGATGGCTGATATAAATTTCAATGACGAAACTTATATTGACGACATTCCTTTTAACACAGAAGCTATATACAGCCAGGTGGTTATTGACAGACACATATTGGATTTTGAAATGCAAGAAGAAGCTTATATTAATGATATACCTTTCAATACAGACACAGTAGCTGATGACAAACTATACAATCTGGCTCTTGAAGAAAAGTTTACTTTTGAAGAAGAATCATACATTGACGACATCCCATTTAGTACAGAACAAGTGTGTGAAAACGTATTGCTGACAAGCGCAAACGAGGTACTTACATGCGATAATATAGAGATATTGGAAACCCAAGGATCAGAAGTGCAAATGGAATTGAAATATTTTGAACAGGACAGCCACATCCTGGTGCGTTTTTAAATAGCAAAAAAAGATTTTCATAGTTAAATTTAATAGAAAAATCCTGCCGGAAGGCGGGATTTTTTATTGCTTGAAAAAGCTTAAACTAAATAAAAAGAATTAGTACACTTATAAATTCTGCACCCATTTAGTTATTTGTAATACGCCCTCCAATATTTTAGCGCAGTATTCTTTATTAAACCCTTCTGGAAGTGGTTCGGAAAGCGGAATGGTTTTGGCAGCTGCAAGCGCCCTGGCACCATCGAAATCAACGTAGGCCATGCGGGCGGAAAACTCCTTTTTAGGACGGCTAAAGGAGCTGCCATGAAGGATGGCTACGCCGGTATCTTCCAATAATTTCGTGCACAATTCTTTCGAAGTTTCGATGCCTGCTTCATGAAGCTTATAAGCGAAATTTGAAAAATCAAGGAACAGATAAAAACCACCCACCGGATCATGCACCTTAATACCTGCTTCCTGAAGCAATTTTGCACTCTCATTACCTATCGAGGCCAGTATTTTGCGCACATTCCAAAGGTATTCTTCAATTTTTATACCGCCTTTAAAAGCTGCAATGGCTGCGTATTGTATGGGCGCACTAACCGAAGTGTAAGTTTCGCTTGCTACTATCGCCATTTTATCACACAACCAGTACAATTCATTCGGAAAAGTAAAAGTGCCGAGGCGCCATCCGCCCGCACCGCACCATTTGGAAAGTCCTGAACTGATAATGGTACCCTCGGGATAATATCTGCTGATAGATAGATGATTTCCTTTATGATTCAACTGTCCGTAAATCTCATCCGATAATATAAAGATGTTATTTTTCCTTGCTATGGCTGCAATCTCGCGAAGTTCATCTTCATGAAAAGAAACCCCATCCGGATTTCCTGGATAATTTAGTATCATAAGTGCCGGCCTTGTTTTATCAATTCTTTTATCCAGGTATTCCTGGAATAAGGCAGGTGTTAATTGCCATTTGTGTGCAAATGAGCTACGTATGATTGAAATTTTCTTACCCAGAATCCGTGCTTGCGGAATATAGGAAACCCAACATGGGCTTACCACAATGATGTCACCGTTAAAAACCAGTTGCAATAAAAAAACCAGTTCTTTTGATCCGGGCCCGATCAGAACGCCATCCGCTTGTGCACGAATTCCATCCTTCTTCCTATGAAATTCAGCTACTGTTTCCCGCAGCATCGGCAATCCTTTTACGGGCAAATAGTCTTTTTGTGGTGCATGAAGCCTTAGGGCCTCCACAACCCTGTCAGGCACCGGAAAAGGTGATTGGCCTAATCCAAACTTGTATACTTTTTTTCCTTCTGCAATTAGCCTTTTCGACCGTTCATTGATCGCAAG
>JAZBOW010000378.1:0-7063 GCA_036351335.1 Bacteroidales bacterium
ACCTTCCGGAACTGAAAAACAAAGCCCATGCGCCTGACCTTTACCATGGTATGGGTCCTGTCCAAGTATTACCACCCTAACAGCAGGAAGCGGCGTAAAGTTAAAAGCAGCAAAAATTCTTGATCCCTGCGGATAAATTGTTTTTTGCTGTATTTCATCTTTTAAAAATGTGCGTAATTCAGAAAAATAGGAAGAGGCGAATTCAGACTGTAAAGCCAATTGCCAGCTTTCTTCAATTTGGGGTATATTTTTAGCCATATCATAAAAAGCTAAGTGTGCTTATAATAAAAATGAAAAAACCTTGTTATTTACTTAAAAACTACCTTTCTTTGTTATCGCCTAGAAAGCAATATGGTAAAGTTATGAAAAAAATCATGATAGTAATTGCGGCTGTTGTTCTCGTAATTGCTTTTGCAAGCTCCTGTAAATCAACAAAGAAGTGCGCCGCTTATGGGGAAGCCCAGCGGTATCAAAAAGAAACCAGGTACTAATTTGTTGCCATTTTTCTGCATTGGTTAGCAAACAGCGAACAACAAGCTTTGCGTTTCATTAATGAACACATCTTTATGGGAACACATAGAAAAATAGTTGTATTAGTGCTGCTGACATTTTTCTTTGTGCCTGCGTTTTCGCAATTTGATACGGAAAGCTATGACAGTACTGAGAACCTGATCTTATATCAACGGCAACGAACCTATGGCGTTGATCTGCATAACCTGGGGATAGGTATTCAATACCGTACCGGCAAACGCATTAATTATTTTAAAACGCGCATGTGGGAATTCGAACTTGTTTCAATGAAATCCTACAAACAGGTGAAAGTGCTGAATCCTTATTTTACCAACTCCAGAAGGTATGTCTACGGAAAACTAAATGATGCATTCTTTTTAAGAGGAGGCATCGTGTGGAAGAAACTGCTAAACCGCAAGGCCAATTGGAGCGATCGAGGCGTTGAATTGCGTTGGATGTATGGCGGCGGCTTCAGCCTCGGTATTGCAAAACCCTATTACCTGTATGTACTTTATTTTTACGACACAGGTGATGGCTACTTTACCTACGAAATAGAAACAGAGCGCTTTGACCCATCAGCTCAATCTTGGGATGATATTTATGGCAGAGCTCCTTTTACAGTGGGATTAACAGAAATCACTCTGCACCCGGGTATTTACCTTAAAACCGGTTTAAACTTTGAATTTGGCAAGCAAAGCACAAAAATTAGAGCCCTTGAAGTGGGCGGTACTATTGATATATCCCCAATGGGATTAAGCATCATGTCTGGTAGTAAAGATCAGATATTCTTCCCTACCCTTTACCTGTCATTTACTTTCGGAAAACGTTTCAATAAGTATTAAAAAAGGGGGCATTAAAGCCCCCCTCTAAATAAAGTATCTTAATTGTATTATTGAATAAATAATTTCTTTGTAACCGTTCCTTCACCTTTAATTACCTGAACAAGATAAATTCCTCTTTCAAGATATTGAAGATTGATTTTCAGGGCATTGCTTCCTACATTACAACTCATCTCTTCTTGATAAAGTTCCTTACCCACCAGGTCAACTACGCGCAACTCATACAGGTCGTTGGATAAACTGTTGATCTGAACGGTAAATTCGCCATTACTTGGGTTGGGATAAATTTGCAGGCTATTGGCATCAAAGTTCTCATCAATTCCATCGGGCCCTTCCGTTTCAAAAGACCAAACTTCACTCCAGTCAGAAAAAGATGCTCCGGCCTGTCCTCTTACCTTCCAATAGTACACCGTTTTCTGATCCAAAGATGACTGGCACTGGAAAAAAGCACTATCAGATGTTACCTTAAGAGGGGTTGTGAAGTTCATGTCGGTATCAAGCCACAAATGGTATTTTGATGCACCTATCACTTTCTCCCACTCGTACCTTGGGCACTGTAATACATTTACAGCGTCATCTACAGGTAATGAAAGGGCAATTGTATTGGTGGTTGCAAAAGTCCACGTTTCCGACCAATCGGAAATATCGTTGAAATGTTGCGCTTTCACACGCCAGAAATACTCGGTGCCAAAAACAAAGTCATTTACATCTTCAAAATTCTGGTCAGGTCCGAAAGTTCTGGGCAGGGTAAAATTCTCATTTGAATCAATTTCGAGGATGTAGTTAGTTACACCTTCATATTCTTCCCAGCCAAATTCCAGATACAAATCCAGATCATTACTTCCATCACTGGGGCTATCGAGTTCGGGTGCAGCATAAGTGGTCATTTTTTTGGTACCTGACCATGCTGTAGTATCGACGGCGTGCAAACCTCTCATCCTGTAGTAATAATCTGTTCCGAATAATAAATATTCTAATTGGTATTCAATTGAATCAGCGCTGATATTGTATGTAGTTGCCACGGGACTGTTAAATCCTTCACCAGCTTTACCAATTAAAGTGCCATCTACACCGCTTATAAGGCCAAGGTCATTTTTCACAAAAACACTCCGTAGTTCATCCGGTGAACCGGCTGCCTCTGGGTACCAGTATCCATCATACACTAAGAAAGTTCCATTTTTACCAACAGCATAACCCATTGAACCTGAAAATGATAATCCAAGCAGGTCCTTTGTTACACCAGTTTCCTGCACTGTCCAACCCATTCCATCGAAGTATACGATTCTTCCACCTTTTCCGGCTGCCCATCCGTTATTTGCATCTTTAAACCAGATAGCATATAAATCCCGGTTACTTACGGTTTCATATGTCCATTCAATTCCGTCAAAATGTCCTATTGTTTTAGGTAAACCACAAACCCATATATCATCACTGGCCAATGCATATACATCGTAAATATCTCCAGTATGGGAAGTGGTTATTTGCGACCATGTACCGCTGTTATATGCAAGAATTGCTCCTGCTGTTCCTACAGCCCAGCCCATATTTTCATCAATAAAGCAAACACCTAACAAATTTTCGCTGGTTACAGCAGTGATTGTCGTCCAAACGGAACCATCATAATGCAATACAAGTCCACCATCTCCTACAGCATAACCGTTTGATGCGCTTGTAAACCAGATATCGTTAATATTTTCAGTAATACCTGACTCAGAAGTTGTCCATTCAGTTCCATTAAATAATAATATTAAGCCATCGTTGCCGGCAACCCACATATTATTCTCATCTACAATATAAGTCGCGTTAAGGTCTTCAGTTATATCCTGCAAAGGAATTAAATTCCAGCTATAAGCCGTATCTATTTGCAATTCTATATCTGTTAATCCTGACAACTCATCCCATTCAATCAGCGGATTGGCATAAACCATCGCATTGTCGTTAGGCTTGTCAATTTCAATTGTATTCAAAACTGTAAAACTCCATACTTCTGACCAGTCAGACACGTCATCTCCATCATAAGCCCTCACACGCCAAAAATATTGCTGGCCAAAGACTAAATTGCTCATTTCATATGACGTAATATCTGTTTGCGGAAAAGTAATAGGGCTTGTAAAATCTTCTGTTGCAGATAACTGTACTTCATACATAATGATCAGGCTATTTCCTGTAACCGCACTCCAGTCTAGCAACACATTGGGCACCTGTCCTAAATCACCATTTTCAGGTTCTATCAAGGTAGGTGAATAAATTCTATCCTGCCCAAATACTGATAACGATAATAGTAATAATAATGAGATTGTAATTGTGTAAATATTTTTCATTTCTATTCTTTTTTATCAATTATGAACCTATTTAACTATAAATTTACTGGTGAACACCTGATTACCAGAAACAGCCTTAATAATGTATGTACCTGTATTCAGGTGCGACAGATTCATCATTAATTTGTTAAAACCTTCATTTACTTCGGCTTCCATTGAACCAACCAATCTTCCACTCACATCCACCACCTGAATAGCAACAGAACCTTTTTTATTAATATCAAGTTCAATGTTTGCATTCTCAGTAACCGGATTGGGATATAGTTTCATTGTTTCTTTTACAAGGTTATTATCGGTAAAAATATCATCAACACCCACCGATTTTCTGAAGGTATTGCTCCTCATTAAGCCTCTTCCATAAGTAGCGGCATAAATAATTCCATAGTTATTGGTTCCGGGATATGGAACCACAGTAACTTCATTTCCATTTACAAGTACCACTTCGTCAGACACTTTAGGCACAATTTGTTGCTTCAGATCAAATACCGGCACAATGCCCATCTTATCGGCTTGCAAATACCATTCGGGTGAATTGGTGTGTATATTTTCTGTTACAAAGATGCCATATTCGGTCCCCAGAATCGCAATATTATTATCTGTCATTTCAATAACTGATGAATATACCGGCGCCTGTGGCAAATTGCCTTGACGTGAACTAAATTCGGGAGTTTCCGCCAATGCGTTTTCTGTAAAGAGCACATAATGTTCGTTCCCGTAATTACCCAGGGTAACCAACACGTTATTTGGATCTGAAGGATCAACTGCAATGGAGGTGATCACCTGATCAACTGGATCGGTTGTGCCGGGGACAAATAGTGGAATTTCCTTTGTTGACACAATACAGGACGGGCTATTGATGTCTGCTCTATCGTAATTATATGCCAAAGCCAGATTTGATACCCGGAATAATCTGCCGGCCTGTGTTCCTATAAATACATGGTTACCATCAGCCGAGTAGGTAATACATTGAGGAACGCCTACTAATCCAACTGCCGTTCCAGAAATTTCAAACCATTCAGGCACTTTACCGAAGTTATGCAATTCCTTGGTCATATAAAGATGGTTTGCTGTCGCTATGAAAAGCCTTGATGAAACCACATCCTGGATATTGAGTGAGTCGCCAATTGACAGACTTACATCGTTTGGTAGGGTGTAATAAAATGGTTGTCCGCTATTTTGGCTTCTGACCTGTATCGTTGTACCGCCTTCGATTACTTCCCTGGCATGGTAATAAACAGAATCTCTGCTATAAGAATTATCAAAACTTTCCCATAAGGCTACAGGTGTGATAAAATGTGGATTTGTAATGCCGGTTCCATCGACAAATTGCGTAGAGTAATTGTCTCCGGCGTCTTCTGATCGTAGTAACAAGCCAGCAGTTCCTGATACCACAATAACTTCATTATTTATTAAAGAACTAACACAAGGACCACCATCACCTCCTAATATCAATTCACCTTGCCTTACTGTATTTCCTTCTCCTGTAATTATGATGGTGCCATTATCCTGTGAACCGCCCAGGTTGAAATTCTCTAAACCGGAATTACCTATTGCGTAGAATTGTGTGGTATAATAATTTCTATTGCTTGCAGCATGTGTATATTCATTACCGCTGACAGTACCTTTTGATACACCGCCATCGGTACCCGAAAAGAAGGTGGTATTCGATCCTTGTCTAAACACATTAGTATGGTTATCCAAGTGTAGATAAGATGGAAATTGTGGATTGGTAAAACCTTCGGAAACTGCCCTCCAGTCAAATAGTCCTTCTTCCTGAATTTTTTGACCCTGGTAAAGAATAAAACCTCCTACTAATATTTTATCCGGGTTTTCAGGAAAAACTGTAATGGCGTTATCATACACACCTTGACCCAAAAAAATTGGCACAAAACCGGTTCCCGGTAAAATCACCCTCCATGTATAACCACTATCATCCGAGCGGTAAATATTATATACATTGCCAAGATTGTTTACCACACTTGCATATGCAACTGTTGCATCAGACGGTGCGAAAGCGAATTCAATCCTACTTACATTGTCTGGAGGGAGACTTATAGAGTCAGCTCTCAAAACAAAATTGTCGGGATTGCCATTTTGTGACAAGTAACACAAATTATCTACACATGCCAATACTGCGCCTGCCGTATTTACTTGTACATCGAAAGCATTCATATCCAAAACGACACCGTCTTCATCTTTTGCCGTAACCCAGTTGGTGCCATTGTCGTCGGAATATTTAAGCCCTGTATTCGTGGCGGCATATAACCTGCCTTTTGTATCATCATATGCAAGCTCATTCACATAAGCCCAATCGCTGTTAATATCATTAAAAGTAGGCTTTGTAGAGTTTATCAAGCTGAAATTTTCACCATCAATAGATTTAAAGATACCCTGCCCCATGAATCCGCCGGAATATCCCATATCTTCTAATCCTGACATGGTTTGCGCTGCGAAACTTTCACCGGTTCCGGCATAGATGGTTCCATCGGGCGTCTGTATCATACAAGACACATAGAGGTTATCGTTTTCAACATTAATTTTATTCCAGGTTATGGCCAGGTTTGTTGATTTCCAAATTCCTCCCGATACACTTGCTGCGTATATTGTATTGGCTGTAGCATCCTGATTATCACAAATAATGGCCCTGGTTCTGCCTCCAAAATTATCAGGACCTAATTGCGTCCAGGTCATGTCCAATGCCCTTGATGCCGCTAAGTTTTTCATTTGTTCGCTTGCCCTTTTCAGATCCGCCGGGTTGATAACTCCCGTATGCTGATTGTTCTTTATTGTTGCCAAATATTCTGAGGCAGGCTTAATTCGTGGTAATTGTAGCTCAGATTTTTTCTGCCGGGGAACGTATTCTCCGCTGTTTTTAAACGCGTACAATCCGATTGTTGAACTTGCTAAAACAATGAAAATCAAAAGCAAACTGAAGTGTAAATATCTTCTTTTCATATTATTAATTTTTGTTTGGCATAAATAAATTCGTCCCCTGAAAACGAAGGCACAATTTACTGATTTTCTTTGTTACCTTTTGAAAATTGACTAAAAAAAATAAACAATTTAAAAGCATTATAAGAAGAACAGGCTTAAAGCAGTTTACTATTTTCAATTTTGATTGGATGTATTATGCTTAAACCTTTTGATGTACAGTGCTTTTAATGTCTTCTATGAAGAGATATTTTAACTCACTTATTTACCAGATGAAATCAGACTATTTACACTTATTTAAATAATTTTAGAAGTTTCGGACTATTAGGAAGTTTTAGGTTTTTACAAAAAAAAACCTCCTCAATATTAATTGAGGAGGTTTTTAAAGTCTTGGCGACGACCTACTTTTCCACCTGGTATGGCAGTATCATCGGCGCTGGCAGGCTTAACTTCTCTGTTCGG
>JAZBOW010000379.1:0-2044 GCA_036351335.1 Bacteroidales bacterium
ACCAATATGCGGGATAACCCCGATCAAGCAAGATCAGATCACCAACGGTGAGTTTGAAAAAATGCTGGGAGGCCAGTTCTCTTTCTCCAACACTTTTCGGAGATATGATTGAATCGATACTGACCTGGTTGAGTGGGTCAAACATCTGGGATACGCGTGCCATAGGTCGGTCGTCACCTTTGGAATTGTGCCAAACGCCGAAATATTTCAGAATACCCTGTATTTTTGGTAAGCGAAGCAATGTTCCGTCCACCGCCAGCAGGTTATATCCATTCCATTGTTTTGCTGGCATTGTTTTGTAAAAATATTCGACAACCTGTTCGTTAAGGGACGTGGACAAAACAGTTTCCTCGGTTTCTGACGTCTTAAAAATTTAACATCATCAGTGCTATGACAACTTAAAATAAAAATAGAGCAAGCAACTGAGAAAGTGCGGGACTTATTTGGCTCGATTTGTTATTACGAAAATTTAAGGTCCATAAAATTTTTGTAAAAGGATGGCAAATCGAACTATGACCACAGAAAATTCCGATATCAAAAAGGGTTCCATCGCTAAAGATTTTTCTATCCGATTCCCATATCCTTCGGTAATTGAACAGCAGATGTTTTCTCTTTATCGGTTACTCTCTGAAAAGGACAGAAGGCTATACGCCGCAACTGAATCTCTAAAATTGGGTTATGGGGGAATCACTTATATCGCAAGCGTTTTGAACTGTGATAGGAAAACAATCCGTCGAGGCATTTCTGAGCTACAACATCCTAACAATATTGATGAAAGCAGGGTCAGGGTTAAAGGCGGCGGTAGAAAACGGAAGATTGACACAATACCTGGGCTTTCGGAAAAATTTCTGAAAATCCTGAGGGATTACACTGCTGGAGATCCCATGGATAGCGAAATTAGATGGACCAATTTAACGCACCAACAAATTGCTGATAAACTCAACGAGGATCATGGGATTGACATCAGCAGGAAAATCGTGAAACAGCTTTTTAAGATGCACGGGTACAGAAAAAGAAAGGCACAAAAGTCAGTGAGCATTGGGGAATGCAAAGATCGAAATGAACAATTTGAGAACATCGCAAAATTGAAGGATGCTTACGCTATTGCCGGCAATCCGATCATCAGCATGGATACAAAAAAAAAAGAGTTCATAGGTAACCTCTACCGTGCAGGAAGTCTCTATACCCTTGGATATATAGATGTTTTTGATCACGATTTTCCCCACCTCGCAGATGGTATCATAATACCGCATGGCCTTTATGACGTGATCAAAAATGAGGCATATGTGAATATTGGAACGAGTAAAGATACCAGCGAATTTGCCTGCGACTCAATTCGGCAGTGGTGGTATAATAAAGGAAGATACGATTATCCCAATGCCACATCCATTTTGATTCTTTGCGATTCTGGCGGAAGCAATTCGTATAGGCATTACATTTTTAAAGAGGAGTTGGAAAAACTTGTGAATGAAATTCAGGTGAGCATCAGAATTGCTCATTATCCCTCATACGCATCAAAATGGAATCCTATTGAGCACAGACTATTTTGCCATATTACCAGATCAATGCGCGGTGTCATTTTGAAAAGCTATGACATTGTCAAAAACCTCATTGAGTCAACGGTGACAAAGACAGGCTTAAAAGTAAAAGCCAATATCATTACAAAAGTTTATAAGACCGGCAAAAAATATGCGCAGGATTACAAAGAGAAGATGAAGATAAAATTCGATGAAACTCTAGCCAGATGGAACTATACCGCTTTTCCCAAAGAAGCCAATTGAATTAAAATTCAAAGCTCGGAAAATTGACGATAAAAGGGATAGCTGTTTCCAATAACAACTGATTTGACACTTTTTTGTGTTTAAGTTCAGTTTTTTTTCATTTGCGTGAAGTTTTGGTTTCAGGCGATTTATTTTGTTCGCACGTTTGACTATTAGAGCTTAATATGGGGATGTTGTTTTGGGCGCATTCCTTAAGTAGATTAGACAATGTGCTAAAGTGGTCTATTTTGACCCATGGCGCCTGTTCCCTTAACCCGTTGGAT
>JAZBOW010000380.1:0-7322 GCA_036351335.1 Bacteroidales bacterium
AACCAGAATATTTTAAACTTTAAAACTATTCGCCTTGGCTGAAATTAAAACCGAAAGAATCAGTTTCGCATCAACAAAAAATCAGTTACCTTATCCAGATTTTTTGGATATCCAACTTAAATCATTTCAGGACTTCTTTCAACTTGAAACGAATCCTGAAAACAGAAAAAATGAAGGACTTTTCAGGGTTTTCGCTGAAAATTTTCCAATTACCGATGCTCGAAATAATTTTGTTCTCGAATTTTTGGATTACTTCGTTGATCCACCCCGCTATTCAATCGAAGAAACCCTTGAACGCGGTTTAACTTACAGTGTACCTCTTAAAGCTAAGTTAAAACTCTATTGTACTGACCCTGATCACGAGGATTTTGAAACTATCGTTCAGGATGTGTACCTGGGCATGATTCCTTATATGACCCCAAGAGGCACTTTTGTCGTGAATGGCGCTGAGCGCGTTGTTGTATCGCAATTACACAGATCTCCGGGCGTATTCTTCGGACATCACAGGCATGCGAACGGCACACAACTTTATTCAGCACGTATTATTCCTTTTAAAGGTTCCTGGATGGAATTTTCAACGGATATCAATAACGTGATGTACGCTTATATTGACAGGAAAAAGAAAATGCCTGTCACCACACTTTTACGTGCCATCGGTTACGAAAGCGATAAAGACATTTTAGAAATTTTTAACCTGGCCGAAGAAGTTAAAGTAAACAAAGCCAGCTTGAAAAGAGTTTTGGGACGTAAACTCGCTGCAAGGGTAGTACGTTCGTGGTTTGAAGATTTTGTGGATGAAGATACTGGAGAAGTTGTAACCATTGAACGTAATGATGTCATTATCGAAAGAGAAACAATTCTCGAAAAAGAACATATCGATCTGATTATCGAAGCAGGCGTAAAAACCGTCCTGCTCCACAAAGATGATCCAAACCTGGCTGATTACTCCATTATTTTCAATACCCTTCAAAAAGATACAACGAACTCAGAAAAAGAAGCCGTTGAATATATCTACTTCCAGCTTAGGAACGCGCTTCCTCCTGATGAAGAAACTGCAAGAGGTATTTTTGAGAAGCTATTCTTTTCAGATAAAAGATATGACCTCGGTGAAGTTGGACGATACCGTATTAATAAAAAATTAAATCTGGATACATCCTCTGATGTCAGGGTTCTGACCAAGGAAGATATTATCCTCATTATTCATCACCTGATCAAACTTGTAAATAACAAGACGATCGTGGATGATATTGACCACCTCAGTAACAGGCGGGTTCGTACAGTTGGCGAACAATTATACAACCAGTTTGGCGTGGGTCTTGCCCGTATGGCACGTACCATACGCGAAAGAATGAATGTGAGAGACAATGAAGTTTTCACTCCTATGGACCTGATCAATGCCAAAACATTATCATCGGTTATTAATTCATTCTTCGGCACCAACCAGCTTTCGCAATTCATGGATCAAACAAATCCATTGGCTGAGTTAACACATAAAAGACGTATTTCTGCCTTAGGACCTGGTGGACTTTCGAGAGAAAGAGCCGGATTTGAAGTACGGGATGTGCACTATACCCACTATGGCAGGTTATGTACCATTGAAACTCCCGAAGGACCCAATATCGGATTGATATCCTCGCTTTGTGTATATGCGAAGATTGATAAGCTTGGGTTTATCGAAACACCATACAGGGCTGTTGAGCAAGGGAAGATCAATTATAAAGTTGATCCTATATTCCTAAGCGCAGAAGAAGAAGAAGATAAAATTATTGCACAGGCTAATACAGTTGTTGATGACAAAGGTCAGTTTGTAAATGAAAAAGTAAAAGTTCGTTACCAGGCTGATTACCCGATCACTCCACGCGAAGATGTGGCATTAATTGACATCGCTCCTAACCAGATTGCATCTATTGCTGCTTCCTTGATCCCGTTTTTGGAACATGATGATGCCAACCGTGCTTTGATGGGGTCAAACATGATGCGCCAGGCAGTTCCATTATTAAATGCCGAAGCGCCGATAGTTGGAACAGGCATTGAATCCAATGTGGCCATAGACTCACGTGTATTGCTTTCCGCTGAAGGAGAAGGAGTGATTGAATATGTGGATGCCAATAAAATAACCATCCGGTACAACAGGAACGAGATGGAAACGCTGGTAAGTTTTGAAAATGATGTAAAAGATTACCACTTGACGAAGTTTAAAAGAACCAATCAGAATACATCTATTAACCTTCGTCCGATCGTTCAAAAAGGTGATAAAGTTACCAAAGGACAGGTGCTCTGTGAAGGTTATGCTACCAAAAATGGTGAACTGGCCCTTGGAAGAAACCTGATGGTTGCTTTCATGCCCTGGAAAGGTTATAACTTTGAGGATGCCATCGTAATTTCAGAAAGAATCGTTAAAGAAGACTTATTTACTTCGGTGCATATTGAAGAATTCACATTGGAAGTGAGAGATACTAAAAGAGGTATTGAAGAACTCACCAATGATATTCCAAACGTAAGTGCCGAAGCAACCAAGGATTTGGATGAAAACGGTTTGATCCGCATTGGTGCTGAAGTTTCGGAAGGTGACATTCTGATCGGAAAAATTACACCAAAAGGTGAAAGCGATCCGACACCAGAAGAAAAATTGCTCAGGGCGATCTTTGGTGATAAAGCTGGTGATGTTAAAAATGCTTCGTTAAAAGCACCACCTTCAATGAAAGGTGTGGTTATATCGAAAAATCTTTTCTCAAGAGCTATCAAGGATAAGAAATCCAAAGTGAAAGAGAAAGATATTCTGGCAGCTTTAGAAACTGAATATAATGCTTATTTCGACGAGTTGAAATCCAGGTTGGTTGAAAAACTAATTGTATTAGTGGGCAACCGAACTTCCCAAGGTGTATATAATAACTACGGAGAACGTGTAGTGCCAACCAAAACAAAATTCACACAGAAAATCCTTAACAGCCTGGATTATATCAATGTAAATCCTGATAAGTGGACAACAGATAAGGAAAAAAACGAGTTGATCAAAACGCTTATCAACAATTATAATATTAAATACAAAGAGTTGCTGGGTGTATTCAACCGCAAACAATTTGTAGCTTCGGTTGGTGATGATTTACCAAGTGGTATCGTTCAAATGGCCAAAGTTTACATTGCTAAAAAACGTAAACTTAAAGTTGGTGATAAAATGGCGGGGCGCCATGGTAATAAAGGTATTGTTGCAAGAATTGTTCGTGAAGAAGATATGCCTTTCCTTGAAGACGGAACACCTGTTGACATTGTACTGAATCCATTGGGTGTACCTTCACGTATGAACCTTGGTCAGATTTATGAAACAGTATTGGGATGGGCCGGAAAACGCCTAAACCTTCAGTTTGCCACACCTATTTTTGATGGCGCATCCGTGAATCAGATAAATGATTATCTGAAACAGGCTAAATTACCTGAAAACGGAAGCACCTACCTATATGATGGCGGAACTGGTGAGAAATTTGACCAACCGGCATCAGTTGGATATATATACATGTTGAAACTGCACCATATGGTAGATGATAAGATGCACGCCCGTTCAATCGGTCCATATTCACTTATTACACAGCAACCACTCGGTGGCAAAGCCCAGTTTGGTGGACAAAGATTTGGCGAGATGGAAGTCTGGGCGCTGGAAGCATTTGGTGCCGCCAATATTCTGCAGGAAATTCTTACCGTGAAATCTGATGATGTAACAGGAAGGGCAAAAGCTTATGAAACCATCGTAAAAGGTGAAGTAATGCCTATACCAAATGTTCCTGAATCATTCAATGTGCTTGTTCATGAGTTAAGAGGCTTAGGTCTTGAACTCAGTTTTGACTAATACTTCGTTAAATAGAATTAAAATAATATAAGCTATATGGCTTTCAGAAAAGACAGCAAAATACCGAATACATTCAATAAGATCACTATCAGTCTTGCTTCTCCCGAGTCCATTCTCGATCGGTCGCATGGTGAGGTGCTCAAGCCTGAAACCATTAACTATCGTACCTACAAACCCGAAAGAGATGGATTGTTCTGTGAAAGAATTTTCGGGCCTATCAAGGACTACGAATGTCATTGTGGCAAATACAAAAGAATAAGATATAAAGGGATTGTTTGCGACCGTTGTGGTGTGGAAGTTACTGAAAAGAAAGTGCGCCGCGAACGAATGGGACATATCGAACTTGTGGTACCAGTGGTACACATTTGGTATTTCCGTTCGCTGCCTAATAAGGTAGGTGCCATGCTCGGGCTTCAAACGAAGAAACTTGAAACAATCATTTATTATGAAAGGTATGTAGTGATTAACCCCGGGGTGAAAGCCGCCGACGGACTTAACTATATGGATTTTCTTACTGAAGAAGAATATTTCGATGTGCTCGAAACTCTACCACCAGAAAATCAATACCTGGACGATAATGATCCCGATAAATTCATCGCTAAAATGGGTGCTGAAGCTATCCAGGTGTTATTATCCCGCTTGGATTTGGATCAGATTTCTTTCGAACTTAGACACAAAGCGAATACTGAAACATCACAACAGCGTAAAGCCGAAGCATTAAAAAGACTTCAGGTTTTTGAGGCATTTCGCGATGCCAGAAAAAGAGCCGATAACCGTCCCGAGTGGATGGTTGTAAAGATTGTGCCGGTTATTCCACCCGAATTAAGACCACTCGTGCCATTGGATGGTGGCCGTTTTGCAACATCCGACTTAAACGACCTGTATCGCAGGGTGATTATCAGAAATAACCGTTTGAAAAGACTCATTGAAATTAAAGCTCCCGATGTGATCATGCGTAATGAAAAACGTATGCTCCAGGAAGCGGTTGATTCATTACTGGATAATTCTAGGAAATCCAGCGCGGTAAAAACCGACTCTAACAGACCTCTTAAATCGCTTAGCGACAGCCTTAAAGGAAAACAAGGTAGGTTCCGACAGAACCTACTGGGTAAACGTGTTGATTACTCTGGCCGTTCCGTAATTGTTGTGGGTCCTGATTTGCAACTTAACGAATGTGGTTTACCTAAAGATATGGCGGCTGAATTATTCAAGCCTTTCATCATCCGCAAATTACTGGAACGCGGTATTGTTAAAACCGTAAAATCAGCTAAGAAAATTGTTGAAAGAAAAGATTCCGTTGTTTGGGATATTTTAGAAAACATCCTGAAAGGGCATCCGGTTTTATTAAACCGCGCTCCTACCCTGCACAGACTGGGTATTCAGGCTTTCCAACCCAAACTTGTGGAAGGTAAGGCGATCCATCTTCACCCGCTTGTTTGTACAGCATTTAACGCTGACTTTGATGGTGACCAGATGGCTGTTCACGTACCTTTAGGCAATGCCGCAGTACTTGAAGCTCAAATTCTGATGCTGGCTTCTCATAACATTCTGAATCCTGCCAATGGTGCGCCAATTACAGTGCCTTCGCAAGACATGGTACTTGGATTGTATTATATCACAAAAGCCAGAAAGAATACACCTGAAAGCCCTGTAAAAGGTGAAGGAATGCATTTTTATTCACCCGAAGAAGTGATTATTGCCTTCAATGAAAAAAGCGTTGATCTGCATGCCATTATACATGTGAAAGTTGACGTGAAGGAAAGTGGTAAAATTGTAAATAAAATGACTGAAACAACCGTCGGAAGGGTTATTTTCAATGAATTTGTTCCTGAAGAATACGGGTATATCAATCAGTTACTTACTAAAAAAGCTCTTCGAGATATTATAGGTGAGATATTGAAAGTTACCGGAACTGCCACCACAGCTAAATTCCTTGATGACATTAAAAACCTTGGTTTTAATATGGCATTCAAAGGTGGATTATCCTTTAACCTGGGTAATGTGCTGGTTCCTGAGATTAAAACGAAACTCATTGAAGATGCCAACGAGGAAGTTGAGCAGGTATTGAGCAACTATAATATGGGATTCATTACCAATAATGAGCGATACAACCAGATCATTGATATTTGGACACATACCAATTCGCATCTAACAAACACATTGATGCAAGAATTATCGAAGAACGATCAGGGTTTTAATCCTGTTTATATGATGCTGGATTCTGGTGCCCGTGGTTCAAAAGAACAAATTCGTCAGTTATCTGGAATGAGGGGATTGATGGCAAAACCGCAGAAATCAGGTGCTACAGGAGGTGAGATTATCGAAAATCCAATTCTTTCAAACTTTAAAGAAGGTCTGACAGTTCTTGAGTATTTCATTTCCACACACGGTGCCCGTAAAGGTTTGGCTGATACAGCTTTGAAAACAGCTGATGCCGGATACCTGACGAGACGTCTGGTAGATGTGGCTCAGGACGTGGTAATCAACATCGAAGACTGTGGAACGCTCAGAGGTCTTACAAATACAGCGCTTAAAAAAGGTGAAGATGTGGTTGAAACATTATATGACCGTATTTTAGGCCGTGTGGCATTGCACGATGTGTATCATCCGTTAACCAATGAGTTGATCATTGATGCAGGTGAAGAAATTAATGAAGATGCCGCAACACTTATTGAGGAATCTCCTATTGAATCAGTTGAGATCCGATCAGTGCTTACCTGTGAATCAAAAAGAGGTGTTTGCGCAAAGTGTTATGGACGTAATCTGGCATCGGGCCGTATGGTTCAAAAAGGAGAGGCTGTTGGTGTAATTGCAGCACAGTCGATCGGTGAACCTGGAACACAGCTAACTTTGAGAACATTTCACCAGGGAGGTACAGCGTCAAATATTGCCACGGTTTCAAAAACTGAAGCTAAGTTTGATGGTGTGCTTGATATAGATGAACTTCGTACCGTTCCCTTTAAAAATAGTGAAGGTAAAAAGTATGAAATAGTCATCGGACGGTCTGCAGAGATGAAAATTGTTGATGAAAAAACAGGTGTGGTGCTGGCTTCAGGAAACATTCCCTATGCCGCCAATCTGTACATAAAGAATGGTTCAAAAGTTAAAAAGAATGATATAATTGCCGACTGGGACCAGTACAACGCGGTTATCCTTTCAGAAGTAGCGGGTAGCATTGCTTTTGATAATATTATTGAAAACCAGACATACCGGGTTGAATCAGATGAGCAAACCGGATATTTCGAGAAAGTGATTATCGATTCCAGGTTAAAAACCAAGAACCCGATCATTAAAATTTTATCCAAAGATGGTGATGTCATTAAAAGCTATGACTTACCTGTAGGTGCGCACATCCTGGTGGATGAAGGTGCCAATATTAAAGCTGGTAATGTACTGGTTAAAATTCCACGTGCATTTGGTAAATCCGGCGATATAACTGGTGGTTTGCCAAGGGTTACGGAACTATTTGAAGCACGTGAGC
>JAZBOW010000381.1:0-5028 GCA_036351335.1 Bacteroidales bacterium
GCAAAATTATGTTTGGTATAGGAAGCCGCCTTACCTTCCTCAGCAGCCAGGTCTTTTTCAGTAAATCCTTTAAAAGTATCGAAGAGGTGAAACTCTCGCGAAGGATCCATCAGGTGAATTATATGAGCAGAATCCCCTTTATAAACGCCCAGCTCGGCAAAGGCACCCGGGATATTTCTTATGCGTTCTACCTGGAACCAGAAATTGAAAAAGCGGAATTTGTCGCGGTACTTAGCTTCAGCCGTAGCTAGTTCCTTCGAAACACGTCCTTCTTTCGTAGCTTTTTTCCATGCTCGTGGCTGGTAATTTTTATCAAACAATAAAGTGTACAGGTAATACAACAAATAAACAAAAATGATAAGGAGAAGTACGACCTGTATGATTTGAAATACTTTCATATGAACTTTTTAAACAACTTCGGCAACGACAAAGGTGCTGCCCCCGATAAAAACAAGGTCTTCAGCACCGGCATTGTTCACCGCTGAATTCAGGGCTTCACGAACGGATGAATAGGCTTTGCCCCGCAAACCGGCTTTAAAGCCATGCTGTTGAAGCACTTCTTCGTCCATACCCCTGGGAATATCCGGTTTACAGAAATAATAGGTAGCATCATTGGGCAATAAGTACAGCATGCTTTCCGGGTTTTTGTCGTTTACCATGCCAAATACAAAGTGGAGATGATTGAATTGTGTTTGATTGATCTGGTCCAAAACTGCTTGCAATCCTTCCGGGTTATGGCCTGTATCGCAAATGGTTAAGGGATTGGTGCTTAAAATCTGCCAGCGCCCCATCAGGTTGGTGTTTTCGAGGGTATTTTCAATGCCTTCAGCGATGGTCTGTCGGTTAATACCAATGGTATTATTTTTATTGAGTAATTCAAGCACTTGTATCGCTGTCTTCAGGTTTTTGATCTGGTAAGTGGCCAAAAGGGGTGAAGCCAGGTTTTCGAGGTATAATTCATTGTTATACCATACATCATAATACAGTTTGGCTTTATCGCGTCTTTGGATTGGTTTTAATTCAATATGTTCATCAGCATAAACAACTGTAGTATTCTTTTCTTTGGCTGTTTTCTCAAAAACTTCAGAAACCCAGGATTGCTTTTCGCCTATCACAACAGGTACCCCCTTTTTAAAAATGCCTGCTTTTTCAGCGGCTATCTTTTCAACATCATCTCCCAAAAACTGCATATGGTCGTGGCCAATATTGGTTACAACTGATACAACTGCTTTGCTTACATTTGTTGAGTCGAGTCGGCCGCCCATGCCTGTTTCCAACACAGCAAAATCAACTTTTTCGTTGGCAAAATGATCAAATGCCATGGCCACAGTCATTTCAAAAAAGGAGGGTTGTAATTCTTCAAATAGCTTCTTGTGTTGATCAGTAAATGACACAACCTGATCTTCCGGGATCATTTGGCCGTTGATTTTGATCCGTTCCCTGAAGTCTTTTAGGTGTGGCGACGTATATAAACCGGTTTTGTAGCCTGCTTCCTGCAAAACGGATGCAAGAATATGGGACACACTTCCCTTTCCGTTGGTGCCGGCAATGTGCAGGGCTTTGAATTTCTCCTGCGGGTTGCCCAGTTTTTCAAGGAGTCGAATGGTAATTTCCAGATCGGCTTTGTAAGCGGCCTTACCTATCCGCTGATACATGGGTAACTGGCTGAAAAGCCACTGGAGGGTTTGCTGGTAATCCATTAAACAAAGGTAACTACATCAGTTGTGATTGTCAAAAAGAATTTGGATAAAGATATGAACCTTATTTCATCAGGATGAAATTGTAGGTAATGCTGCCCCTTTGTAGTTCCAGTGCTTTGGGGTCTTCGGCAAAGGTGGAATTTTTAGCGGCATTGATAGCGATCTGGTGCATGGCAGGATCGATAATGTTGGTGCCTTTGCGGTTGACAGCTGCATTTTTCACATTTCCGTTCCTATCCACCCAAATGTCGACCTTAACGGTTCCTTGTTCTTTAAAATTTTCAGTTGGCTTATCAAGGAATTTTGATCCCCGGCCACCAAGGCTGAAAGAAATGCCATTTCCCAATCCGCCTTGTCCGTCATATTTGTTGCTGTTTTCAAATCCGTGGGGTTTGCCCTGGTCGCCGGCACCACCGGTAATTCCCTGGTTGGTACCGCTTGTGTTTTGCGAACTGCCCGTGAATAATGCTTTTTCATTCACAACAGGTTCAGGATCGGGCATTGTTTCTTCAACTACCTTTTCTGTGTAAAGCAGGGATGAGTCAATAGGTTTTTCAATAATTTTTTCAACAATTTCTTCCTTTGGCTCAGGTGTTTCTTCAATTATTTCCTCGGGTTCCGGTTCAGGGTCTTCTTTGACTTCTTCTTTTGTTTCTTCTTCAATCACAGGGGTTTCTTCAATGTCTTGCGTGATGATCTCCTCCTCTTCAACAACAGGTTCGGGTTCGGCTACTTCCTGCTGAGGCATCGATGGTGGGGTTTCCGTTTGAAGCGGTGGTGATTCCGTCTGGATATCGCCCATACCCGTATCGTCATATCCCAGATTGACTTCCACACCTTCTTCACCAGGTAGGGGCAATGGCGTACGAAGCGCCAGGAACAGCAAAGCGACAATCAATAATATGTGCACGATCGTGGTTCCGATGATCCCACGCCTGCGGTCTTTGTCTTTTAGTATTTCCTTTAATGATGACATTTATTTATATTTATCAGTCTTCTCGGTCTACAGTCTACAGTCTACAGTCTACAGTCTTCAGTCTTCAGTCTTCAGTCTTCAGTCCTCAATTCACAGTCTGCTAGCTTCCCCTTATTGGTCCAAAGTCCTTAGTATGCTGGGTTAACTGTATTTTTCCGGGTTTTTAATCATATCGTTTAATAATCTTCCAACTTCTTCTGATCTTAATTTATAAGAGTTAAAAATTTCAGTTGTAATATAACCACAAGCCAAGCTAAAGTCAAGCCAAACCTGTGTTTCTGTATTCTCCATATCAGCATCCGACATTTTGCTTACAAAATGAGCAGGATATTGTCGTTTCCGGTATCCTTCACCAATATTTGAACAAACTGATCTTGATGAATTTCTGATTTGAGAAATGAGGCCGTACTTTTCTTCCTTTGGAAAAGTCTTTATTAGTTCAAAAATATCCATAGCTAGTGAAAAAGCTTTCTCGTAAACTATTAGATGACGAAATCCTGTTGCCATTGATCTTATTTTACTGATGTTGTTTTAACGACTGCGGACTGCAAACTGCAGACCGGAGACTCATCTATTCGGTTTGGTAGCCAGAATTACCTTATGTTTTGTATTGTGTTTGTTGTTGATTTCGTTCACTGCATCAATTACAACGACAATATCCTGAACTGTTGCTGTTTTGTCAGATCTTAACACCACCGAAGCTTCCTGTTCATTGCTGATTTGGCTGAAAATGACATTCTCAAGATTAACCGGATCCACTTTCTGATCATTCACATAAATATTTCTTTCCTTATTGATGTAGACTGTCAGCGTCTGTGTCGACATGGTTTTGCTTTTGCTGTTGGGTAACAATAATTTAATCGCATTGGGTGCCACCAGGGTAGATGTCAGCATGAAGAATATGAGCAGCAGAAATACGAGATCCGACATGGAAGCCATGCTGAATTGCGTATCCCTTTTATTTCGCATTTGAATAGCCATAGTATCTTATTTTGCAGGTTCGTGAAGTACATCCATGAATTCTGTGGCGTTGATTTCCAGTTTATACACCACTTTCTGAATTCGTGCAACGAGGATGTTATACAGGATATAGGCTGTAATACCCACTACAAGTCCGCCCACAGTAGTAATCATCGCCTGGTAAATGCCTCTCGACAATAATTCGATATTGATATTATTTCCGGCCATCGACATATCGTAAAAAGCTCGTATCATACCAATAACAGTCCCTAAAAAGCCCAGCATGGGGGCTGCTCCGGCAATGGTTGCCAGTCCTGCCACATTCTTTTCAAGCTTTGAAACTTCCAGTTTGCCCACATTTTCAATCGCAGTATTGATGTCATTCAGTGGTTTCCCGATTCTTGATAAGCCTTTGTCGATCATGCGCCCGATAGGAGAATTATTGGTTACACAAAGCGCCCTGGCCGATTCCAGCTTGCCATTGGTAATGTAATTCCGGATGTTGTTCATGAAGTTTTTATCTTCTTTGGATGCCTTGCTGATGATAAAGTAGCGTTCAAAAAAAATATAGAAGGCAATCAGGGATAATAGACCAATGATAGCCATGATCCAACCACCTTTGATGACCAGTTCAAGAATAGGCAGGGTTATTTCGTTTTCGCTGGGGGAGCCGGTAATCAATTGTGCAGCTTCCTGAATTTGTAATAAAATTGCTGTTGTCATTTGAAAGAAATAAATGTTTGCTTAATAAAAAATCCTTGGTGTAATGATCTTCGAATAAGAGAAAGTATTTGTGACACTGATAGTATAAACTGAATTTTAACAGAAATATTTTACACTTACCTATTTAAAAGCTGGTAAACTGAATGGGTGAGAATAACTACCTGACAATTTAGATTTTATCTAAATTCTGAACATATTGAATTATTTACATACAATTAAAAAAATCTTTGATTTCTTTGGCTATTTTTGCGCCGAATATAAACCAACGAAAATCTTCAGCCCTATGTTTATTTTAATGGTAGTGATTTTTATTCTCGGGTACACAGCGATTGCCCTTGAACACCCTCTAAAAATTGATAAAGCTGCATCAGCACTGCTCACGGGTACCATCCTATGGGGATTGTATGCATTAAATTCAGCCGGTATACTGGCTTTGGATCTTAGCCCGGCGTGGGTTGCCGCAAAAAGCATGAGCCACGATATCATGGAATTTATTTACCCTGCAATTGACAAAACAAGGTTCAATAAATTTTGGGAAGATGGTGCCGAACTATCTCATAGTGTTTCACATTTTGTAACCCATGACCTCGAACATCACCTCATTGAAATAGCAGAAATACTTTTCTTCTTATTAGGTGCGATGACTATAGTAGAAACGGTTGACCAGCA
>JAZBOW010000382.1:0-6534 GCA_036351335.1 Bacteroidales bacterium
GGGAAATTACAAAAAGAGTGGATTTCCTGCTGGAGGTAGGCATCGGTTACCTGAATTTATACCGACCCGCCAGAAGCCTGTCGGGTGGCGAAGCACAGCGCATCCGACTGGCAACGCAGATCGGGTCGCAATTGACGGGCGTATTGTATATCCTTGATGAACCCAGCATCGGGTTGCACCAACGTGATAACCACAAATTGATCCAAGCGCTGAAAGATCTGAGAGATATCGGAAATTCGGTCATCGTTGTAGAGCATGATAAAGATACGATCCTGGAAGCTGACCATGTGATTGATATTGGTCCGGGAGCGGGTAGGCATGGCGGTGAAATAGTGGCATCCTGTTCGCCTAAAGATATAGACGGTTGTAATTCTATCACAGCGCACTATGTGAAAGGGGAAAAAGAAATTGCCGTGCCCAAAGAAAGAAGAAATGGATCAGGGGAATCTATCACCATTTATGGCGCTTCAGGAAATAACCTGAAAAGTTTGGAAGTGTCAATTCCACTGGGCAAATTTATCTGTGTTACGGGTGTGTCGGGCAGTGGAAAGTCCACGTTGATCAATGAAACCTTTTATCCAATCCTCAGCAATCATTTCTACAGGTCATTAAAAGAGCCCCTGAAATATGATAAAATTGAAGGGCTGGAGCATCTGGATAAGGTGATCGAGATCGACCAGTCGCCAATTGGGAGGACACCCCGTTCAAATCCAGCTACATATACCAAGGTGTTTGATGAAATAAGGAAATTATATGGCAATCTACCGGAAGCTAAAATAAGAGGTTACAAACCGGGCCGTTTTTCATTTAATGTAAAAGGAGGCAGGTGCGAAACTTGTAAAGGTGCGGGTGTGCAAACCATCGAAATGAATTTTCTGCCGGATGTGTATGTGTTGTGTGAAGATTGCCAGGGAAAGAGATACAACCGTGAAACACTGGAAGTCAGGTTCAAAGGCAAATCCATCAATGATGTGTTAAACCTGACCATCAACCAGGCTGTTGAATTTTTTGAAAATATTCCTTTCATAGTGCATAAATTAAAAACCCTTAAAGATGTCGGCCTCGGTTATTTAACGCTTGGGCAATCGTCAACCACTATTTCTGGTGGTGAAGCACAACGGGTGAAGCTTTCAGCCGAACTCTCCAAAAAAGATACAGGTAAAACCATGTATATACTCGATGAGCCCACTACAGGACTGCACTTTGAAGATGTGAATGTGTTGCTGAAAGTGCTTAATAAACTGGTTGACCGGGGCAATACAGTGATGGTGATTGAACACAATATGGAAGTAATTAAAGTAGCAGATCATATCATAGACTTAGGGCCTGAAGGTGGCGATGCAGGCGGCGAATTAATCGTAACCGGAACGCCTGAGGAGATTATAAAAAGTAAAAAAAGCTATACTGCTCAATATTTAAAAAAGGAATTATAGAAGTGATAAAAAAAAGAAATATGAACGAGAAAGAAATAAAAAGATTACAACAGGAATTCAAACCTAAGAATTGGACACAAACCAAAGCACACGACTCCTGGTCAGTATTTAAAATTATGGCCGAAGTAGTTGATGGGTACCAGGAAATGGCTCGAATAGGACCCTGTGTAGCTGTTTTTGGTTCAGCGAGGATTAAAGAAAGCGATAAGTTTTACAAAGAAGCGGAGGAACTGGCTTACCTGCTTACCAAAAAAGGATTTGGGATTGTTACCGGTGGCGGTCCCGGAGCCATGGAGGCTGCCAATAAAGGGGCACATTTTGCAGGTGGCAAATCGGTGGGGCTGAACATTAATCTTCCTTTCGAACAGCATGCTAATGTATTCATCGACAGGGATAAATTGATCGAATTCGATTATTTCTTCACACGGAAACTGATGTTCATGAGGTATTCGCAAGGTTATATTGTATTGCCCGGTGGGTTTGGTACCATGGACGAATTATTTGAGGCCATTACCCTGATCCAAACGCACAAACTGGTCAGTTTCCCTATTATTCTTGTCTCAAAAGAATATTGGGGTGGTTTGGTAGAATGGATCAAGGAAACCATGTTGAAACAGGGTATGATCAGTGAATCGGATATGGATCTCTTCCACCTGGTGGATACTGTTGAAGAAGCCGTGGATGTGATTGAAGAATTTTATGAAAAATACGAGCTGAAGCCGAATTTTTAAGTTTTTACCTGATAATCAGCTTTTTATTAATTCTTCCTTTTTTGGTTTCACATTGAACCATGTAAACGCCTTTTTTGAATTGTGAAACATCTACAGAATAACGCTGAATATTAGCAGAAACCAAATTCTTTTGAAAAAGCAGTTGGCCGGTCATGTCAAATACCGATATTGATTTTATTTCTGGTCCATCCGATTTAATTGTGATGGATAATCCAGCCGGATTCGGATAGATAATGATATTTCCACCTGCCAGGTTTTCATTAAATCCCGGAGAAACATCCGCCGAACCGTTAAAATATTCAAGTCCGCCTGAATAATTACCAACGATCATTTCAAACGCCCCATTCTGTGAAATATCAGCAATGGCAGCGGCAGTTCTCATCCCTCGATCAAAAGAAACACCGGTGGTGTCCAGCAAGTTATTTAGGTCTTCTGACAATGTGAACTTACCCTCCAGGTTGCCATCAATATTTGTAAAATAAAAAATTTGCCCCTGTTCTGAACCCACGATCAATTGTGTTTCGTTTTGGTTGCTCCTGAAAAACCAGGGTGTACTATATCCATGTAATGAAATCATTGGATCGGTTACATTGATTTTTCCTAAGCTGTCCGTAATAAATTCAAAATCCGGCTGGCTGTTGGTTCCGGTATTTCTGTAATAATTAATATTTCCTCCTTTTTCACCAATAAGCAGGTCGGTTTTTCCGTCTTTATCCAAATCAAACAGTTGTGGTGTGCTGAACTCACCTATATCAATATCAAAATAATTGTTATCCATCAGCGCAAACCCATTGTCTTCATTCTGAATATAAAGTAAATTGCCTTTTTCATTTCCAATAAGTAGATCGGTATTTCCATCACCATTTAAATCTGCCAAAGCAGGATAAATGCCTAGTAGGTTCTCCAGCCATAAACCGCCAAAATTATTATCTGTCAGTTGAAAGGCAGGATTCTCAAGGGTGCCAATATTTTTATAGTAAGTAAGTCTTGATCTGTAAACTGACCGGAGGAAATAATTCTCATAATAGGAATATTGAAAAGCACCATAATTACCCATGAAAAGATCAATGAGCCCATCGTCATCCCAATCAAATAAAACCGGATAAGCACCTGAACCTTGGTCCATCATTTCAGATTGCAGAAAATTATCCATATAAAATTCAAAATCCGGATGGTTATTTTCGCCTTCGTTCAGGTACAATAAAACACTCTGTTTGTCCTCTGAAGCTGTAATGCTTGGATCAAATGGAGAGACGATCAAATCATTTTTCGCATCATTGTTTACATCTATGTATGCTGCAGCAGGCATCGAGAACAATTTGATAGTTTCGGATACGGAAGGAAATAATGTGTCAACAGAAGTGATGTGAGCCTCTTCTATGCTACCCCCGTTTATCAGTGCAAATAATCCCGGGTAATCCACATCTCCAAGTAGTAAATCCTTGTCATCATCACCATCCAGGTCAAGGAGCAAAAAAGTCGAGCCCGTATGCCGCAAATCGTCTCTTACATCTTTTCCATCTTTATTGCTGATCAGGCAGGTATCAAGGTACAACTCATTGGATTCATCACTTTCGGCGAAATGGCCCCAGCAGTATGTAACCTGCTCAAAGTCCAGCGAATCCGGAATGCCGTATTTTTCCATCGACATATTTTTATGCATTTCCACAAAAGAACCCAATCCCCAGAAAGTGAGAATATCAAGGTCACCGTCATTGTCAACATCTGAAATGCCCGGGTAATCAGCATAGGTAACATAAATATTTACATGTCCACCGCCCTGATAGGAGGTAAGATAGGGGTAGACCATCCTTTTAAATTTTAGTGATTTATCAGAAATATTCTGATATACTATCATACTGGCATAACCTGGCGAATAGGTGAAAATATCGTTTTTTCCATCCATATTATAGTCCGCAAAAATGGCCCAGTCGTATAGTTCAGGCAGCAAAGCAGCATAGCCTGGCTGAAAAGTATAGTCAATGGTATTTGGGATGCCCTCATTGATAAAACACAATTTGCGGTTTCCTTCCCGCTCGAAGGCGATCAAGTCTTTTATGCCATCCATGTTCATATCAATGGCTCCAAATTGCATCGAATTCATCCCACCTGCCCATGGAAAGGCGTAAAATGAATTGGTTTCATTCATCACCCTGATATCATTTGAAGTAAACTGACCATAACTTATAAGTGAAAACAAGCAAAGCAATATTCCGGTAATCCGTGCTAAAAGATATTGGAAATGTTGTCGCTTTTTCTGGAAAGACTTCATTTAACAGGAGTTTTGCTTAATTTTATCAAGTGTAAAAGTAAACAAATATTATTCCTAATTTTCTTCTGTAAAAAACATAAATTCTGTTCTTAAAATGATACAAAATGTAAATTTATAGAAGGAACCACTGCGTTAGTTCATGAATTTGGTCGTTTGTTTTTTTTGAATTTGCAAATAATAAAATTCATGTACTTTTGGACAAAAATGAATTATGGCACGTATACTTGTAGTTGATGATGAGAGTAGCATAAGAAGGACATTGAAGGATATTCTCGAGTTTGAGAAACACCAGGTTGAAGTAGCCTCAAATGGGCAGGAAGCCTTGGATTTTATTGCGGATGAAGATTTTGACGTGGTGCTGCTGGATATTAAAATGCCTGAAATGGATGGGATGGAAGTGTTGGAAAGGATTACGAAGATGAAGGATATTCCGGTGGTGATGATCTCGGGCCATGGTACTATCGAGACAGCTGTTGAGGCTATCAGGAAAGGCGCCTATGACTTTATCGTAAAACCTCCGGATTTGAACAGGTTGTTG
This sequence comes from Bacteroidales bacterium, assembly GCA_036351335.1. Taxonomy (GTDB): domain Bacteria; phylum Bacteroidota; class Bacteroidia; order Bacteroidales; family F082; genus UBA4459. The sequence continues at coordinate 4,975 of JAZBOW010000382.1, forward strand.
GTAATTGTCCGCAATGCGATCGATAAAAGTGACCTGGTGACCCAAACGCGACAACTGAAAAAGGAAGTCGACAAAAAATATGAGATTGTCGGTGAATCGAAAAAAATTATATCGCTTAAAGAAATGATAGAACGGGTGGCACCTACTTCAGCCCGCGTGCTGATTGAAGGCGAAAACGGTACTGGTAAAGAATTGGTGGCGCGACAATTACATGAGCAGAGCACCCGTTCAAAATCACCATTTATTGAAGTCAACTGTGCGGCCATACCCTCTGAATTAATAGAAAGTCAATTGTTTGGCCACGAAAAAGGATCGTTTACAAGTGCCATAAAACAACGCAAAGGCGACTTTGAATTGGCGCATGGCGGAACCCTGTTCCTGGATGAAATTGGCGATATGAGCCTTTCAGCACAGGCTAAAGTGCTGAGGGCATTGCAGGAAAATAAGATTGTAAGGGTAGGAGGTGAGAAGGAAATTATGGTTGATGTAAGGGTTATTGCTGCTACCAATAAAGACCTGAAAAAAGCGATTAAAGAGGGAAGGTTTAGAGAAGATTTATATCACCGCTTGAGTGTGATCATCATGGAAGTGCCACCTTTAAGGGAACGAAAAAGCGATATTCGTTTATTGGTGAACCATTTTATTGAACAAATATCAGCTTCAAATGGAAAGCCTGTTATTCCCATTGAAGATAATGCAATCCAACAACTGGAGGAATTGCCTTGGAGTGGTAATGTGCGCGAATTGCATAATGTGGTGGAGCGATTGTTGATTTTGTGCACAGATCAAATAGAACCTGATGATATTGAACGTTTCGTAAAGCCACTGACGTTATAGCCGTATATCTTGTCTGGAACAGTTTTTGAGCAAAATTCGTATACTGATTTACTAATTTAGTAACTTTGCATCCCTTTTTATTGGGGAGTTCTTTGACATTTGGGGCTGACCGGTTTTGACAGCAAGTTGAGTGGATAAGTAAGCATGTCGAGTCTTGTGATTAAACTCGTTAATCTGTGTCACATACTTTTTAATTGGCGAAAATAATTACGCTCTCGCAGCATAATCGAAGTTTAGTAGATTAGCTTTATCCCTGGTCTAGGTTATCGGGGACGGGACGGTTCGCGGGTGGACATGTTTGATTCCGGCCCGATCACGGATCGCAAGAAATTTCAAACTGGTTCCGGCTTTGCCTTGAGGCTGGGACGAGATTAAAAAGGCTAAGGCAAAGTTTTGGGCGTTTGCTCCCGCACTTTGTTCGAAAACCAATAGCAAACTAAGCATGTAGAAGGCTTTTTTGTTCCTTGTTTGGACGAGGGTTCGAATCCCTCCAGCTCCACAACGAAAAACCGCACACGAAGTGTATTACATGATTGAAAAATAAAAACAAGTTCGCTTGTTTTTATTTTTCATGATTGAGAATGCGAGCAATGCGAGAAGGATTTTTCGTTGTATCCCCCAAAAACGGGATCAATGAAATTAATCCCACCAGCTCCACAAAATAATGGAAAGTATTTCCATTATTTTAGTTAATAGTTAATGGTTATTGATTGATCACAACAA